>JBILCO010000156.1:0-5686 GCA_044353075.1 Burkholderiaceae bacterium | reverse complement strand
GCGGCCTGCCATGGCAAACGGAGAAGCGGGCTTGTGGCCCGTTTTTTTCAGGCAGCTTTAGCCGTCGCGGCCCATCATCAGAAATGAAGGAATGACCGCTTTGATGCGGCCAGGCTTGATACGCGCACTGTCGTTGGCGGCCGAGCGCACCGACGGATTTTCCGTGGAATTGCGCACGGCACGAAAGCGGTCAAGGATGGAACCGCTGACCTTTTGCGTGAGCGTATGGGGGCGGGTGTTCAGTTTCAGATCCGCCTCAATTTCACCCAGCTGCTCAATGGAACGACCGAATTCGATGAAGTTCTCGCGAATTTCCTTGTTCGTCGTCATGACAAAAAACTCGGTGCCGAAAAAATCATTCGCACTCGTGCTGTACATGACGGGCGGCGAGAGAAAGAAACCTGCGTTGAAGGACTTGGAGAAAATGCTTTCGTAGGTCTGCAGATTATCAACGCGGCTGGGCACGATGACCAGCTTGGGCGGGTTGCGCAGACGGGAGTTGAACACGAACGAAAAGCGGTTCACGAATTCCAGCGTGCTGTCGAGCTCGACCCGCGACAGGGAGCTGGGCACCAGCACGAGATCAAATTCAAACAGAAAATCCGGCGGCAGCACATCAGTCCAGGTGAGGTCGGTAATCACCACTTCCATGGTGTCGACACATTTACGCATCGCCTCTTTGGCTTTTAACAAGGCAATACCCGAACCTTTGGCATTGGGCAAATCCACGGTCATGCAATCAATGCCAATCGGATAAGCTTTTTTGACCCATTTTCCGGCAGTCGCCTGATGGTCAAAATCAATCAGCGACGTTTTTTTGCCAGATATATAAGCAAAATACGCTGCCAGATTTGCAGATACGGTGCTTTTGCCAACCCCACCCTTTTGGCTGGTGATAAGGATCTTGAGTGCGTTGCTCATGGTATTCCTTTTAATTCGGCCGCAAGCCGTTGATTTTTTTAGTAAATTATAATTTAACGTTGCTTGAGGGGAAGTTTTGCCATATTATCACGTCGGAGTATAGATCAGCTTTTTCCCGCAATACAAGATTATTTTGCATGAAGGATATTTAACATGGGAAAGTCATCGGCAAAACCGACTATGAAACGATTCGAGCCTGAAACCGGCTGGTCTGACGCTGGCGGCCAGGTTATTCCGATTAATGAGCACATTAAACCCGACGATAAATCCGCAGATAAACTCAGAAATAATCCGGAGCCCTTATCTGCAGAAGCTCTGGTTAATCTGGGCGAGTCAATGCAGGATGTTTTCGACAGCCTGAAAATCAATGATCCGCGCCTGCAGGCCTGGACCCAGGTTCATGCGGCAATCCGCTTAATCAGCGGCAAAATTCAGGAACAAAAAACGCTGGAAGCGCGCATTGAAGCCCTGGCCTCGGAAATCGAAGGCGTGCGCAGTCTGGCCTCCGAACTGGTCGCCAATGCGTACCGCGGCGAGCAGGAAGTGCATGAAACCTCCAAATTGCGTATGCAGATCGCCGAGTCCCTGCATGACAAATTGGTTTCCACATTTAAAGGCTGATCGGCATTCATGCAATTCCGACACCGTACTGCCGCGCTGTTGCTGCTACTGAACTGGGGTCTGTTTTTTGCGGTGTCCGCATGGGCCAGCAAATTACAAGGCAACCTACTTTGGTGGCTACAGCTGAACTGGTCGGGCTGGATGAGTGACCTGGGCAGTATTGCTCATCTCCATACCCTGCCCGGCGGCAGCGTGTGGATATTGTGGCTGATGCTGAGCATCGGGCTCAGTGCGATTTACTTGTTCATGAAATCGCCTGCGGAAGTCCTCAAAACCGTCGAGCCTCCGGCGCGAAAACAGCTCGTTGCCAATGGCGACCTGATGGAATCGCGCCCGGATCTGAAAGAAAAAATTCACCGACTGCACGAATCGCTCGACAAAATCTGAAGGCAAGGGCACGCGCTCCAGCGCTGCCCTGCCTACGCTCGCGATATTCCTTCCATACTGCCCCGGCGCCAGTTTCGTCGCCGGCTTCTACCTCTCTCCTCGCTCGTTACGGCTGCAGCATCTGCACGCGTCGGCCATTGAGCGGCTGCACTGGTCGTGCGTTCATTTTGTAGAGTTTCTTGAAGGCGGCCAGCTGAGCGTAGGAAACTTCAATGGGTGTGCGCATGACCTGCCACTTCACGTCTTCAGTACACGGTGGCGTCGTCAGTGAGCCGGTGTACGCAAAATAAGTCGGGTCAGCCGGAATCAGATCGGCGGGATTGAATTCCTTGAGCTCGAAGGTGAGTCCCTTCTTTTTGGGCAGATTGTCGAACACCGGTTTCAGCGTCGCGTTTTCCTTGCCCAGCTTGAACAGCACACCGACAACGGCCAGCTTGGAATCACCAGCACGATGCACGAAATGCGCGACCATGTGCTGCGCCATGCTGTCGATTTTTTCTTCGCTGGGTGTGTGGAAATGGAATTGCACCAGCTTGTATTCCATCCCATCAAAGCGCGCCGATCCGGAATTCGGCAAATTGACCTGAATGGTATGACCGTTATTGACAATTTCAGCGGGACCGGGCAGCCAGGTAAACGCAATCGGCTTGAGCCCACCCTTCTCCGCATCCCGGGTTTCGATATTGATTGGCGACTGACGCTTGCCCATCCCGCAGGTTTTGAATGCCGAGTCAACACTGGCCCACTTCGACGGACCGGCCTCGCCTTCATATTCCCAATGCGGCGCAGGACCCGCCGCCATCGCGGGAGCGGCAAACACTAACGTAAAAAACAGGCTGAACAACAGTCTGACGGGCTTGTGATTCATGAGCATCCTCTGGCAATCGAACAACGGGTTTCCCAATGGATAGGGATTTTACCGTCTCATTACAATCGGCAAGAGCACCCGAAACTTGAACCGCCACCCGGTTTTATGCGGCTACCCATCCGGCCTGCAGCCAGTGCGCATAACCCGGCAGGAAAGGCCAGGCGATCAGCTGGCTGGCGGTCCCTGGCGGGAAAACGCCCGAGGTCACGTGATCCATCCACTCGCCGTGCCCGCCAAGCTGTCCCAGCAGAAGGTGGTGCATCGATGTGTCGCGCAGTCCATCAACCACCAGTCCCTGTGCGTCATTGCGGGCGTGATAAAGCGATACAGGCGATGGCGCCGCACGCGCAGGATCGACCGGGCCGGAGTACAGGTCATGCACGCTGCCCCAGTCCCGCCCCTTGAGACGCGCGGCGATCTGCCGGAGTTCTGATTCGGCGACTTCCATATCGCGCACACGGTAGAGATGCTGACCAAGGACGTTATCGAAAAAAATGCTCGCCTCAGGAGATGCCTCAAGCAGGTGCTCCAGATCGCTGAGTCCATCCGTTTGAAAAAACCGAAGATCCACATCTGCCGCGCGTAGGGCGCGTCCGTGATTCAGGCGAAACAGCCAGGCTGCATGGGGGTCGATGTCGATCAGATCGATTTGGCGGAAACGCTGTAGCCAGGCAGAGGACATCATCCAGCCCGCACTGCCGCCAATCAAAAGCAAATGCGACGACGCAGGGCGAGTGCTGGCCAGCCAGTCGGCGATCAGCGCGGAAGTCGGCTGCCAGCGGCGGCGCTGCCAGAAAGCGCGAACATGCCAGCGCAATCCGCCGGTAGTGTCACGATCGGCAGACAAGATCGAGAATCGTCTGCATAGGGGAGTCCGGCAGAACCTGATCCCATCCGGGCAGGGAACCCATGTGACTGATCTGTTTACCTCCCAGCATGGCGCCTGAGAAAAAAGCCATATGAATCGCACGTGCCTGCCGGGCTTTGCACTCCAGCTGCAGCAGTGAACGCGTGGACCGGAAAATGTGACCTTTCTGATCCATCTCCGGATTACGGTAATTCATGACGCTCCAGACCTCGCGCTGGTCACCCTTGATCTGCAGGGTGCTGCGGTCGATAAAAAACTCGCCCCGATCAAAGCGGCCCACGCTGGTCCACTCAGCCTGCGCCACACTGGACAGCATAAACAAGGTGAACAACACCAGAGAACGCATCATTGGGCACCTCAGATTTCTGACGAGGCAGAACCTCATTTCGGTGCCAGCCCGGTGGCTGTACCCAGCACTGCGCCCGTGGCGACACTGCCAGCGATCTCACCGGCAGTTTCACCGCGTCCGCCGCAACGCGTGACCATATTGGAGGCATCGATACGGTCCGCCGCATCCAACCCGACATTGGCCGCAAGCACCGGCCACAGCAAACCGCCGCTCAACACCAGCAGGACTGGCGTGGCGACCATGGTCACGGATTTGATATCGCGATGCACGGTGCCGCCCGCAATGCTGCTCTGGCAGCCTTGACTGTGATATTGGGGATTATTGGGATCGACACGCAACGCCGCCAGCTCGGACTGGCTGGCACAGCCGCCCAGGCTGACCACCAACACAAGGGACAAAAGTTTGAACGAAAAAGGCGTGTTCATCGAAGACACATCCATGGCGGGGTGCTGAATGCCCCGGAATCTAGCAATATTCAGAATTATTGTAAATAAGAAACTTTTAGTGCGGAAGAGACGATGCCCCGAAGGGCAAGGCATTCCTCCTCAGTACGGACCCGCGATCACCAGAAGATCAGCCACAGGGCGCCAAGGATGGCGACCCATTTGGACACGTAGTACAGGCGGCGATAACTGGCTTTGAGTTTTTTGCCCTGGACACGCAGATGGTAGGCAAAGCTGAAGAATTGATTCAGCCAGCCGACGGATTCGCCTTCCACGTTTTGCGAGGACGCGGTGGCCATCACATATTTTGCAAACAGCCGGTTGAACCAGCGTGCCGGCGCCGTCCACAGCGGACGTTCGATATCGCAGAACAGCACCACGCGCTGCTGGTCGGTGGTGTTGGCCGCATGGTGAATGAAGGTTTCATCGAACATCACCGCCTCGCCATCGCGCCAGTGATACGGCTGACCATCGACGTCGATATAACAACCGGGGTCATTCGGCGTGACCAGTCCGAGGTGATAACGGAGCGATCCCGCATAGGGATCGCGATGACGGACCAGCGTCGCACCCGGCGGCAGAGAGGCGAACATCGCCGCCTTGACGCTGGGTATTTGCCTCAGCAGTGCCAGCGTTTTGGGGCAGCTTTCCATCGCCGATGGCAGATCACGGCCATACCAGTTCAGGTAAAAGCGTTTCCAGCCGCTACGAAAAAAAGAATTGAAACCGATATCGTTATAGCCGGAAGCCGCGCGTATCTGTCCGCCCTCGGCAAGCGCCATCGCTTCATCGCGAATGATTTGCCAGTTGGCCTGCAACGGAGCGAGTTCCGGAAATTCGTGGGGATCGATGTACGCTGAACGCCGGGTGCGCGAGAACAGGTACATCACGGCATTAACCGGCGCGAGGAGTACCGTGAAATCCGTCAGCGCGCGGACCAGCCCAAACCGGACCGTGCCGCGGAAATGCACATACAACGCCGAGGCGATGAATACGGCCAGCACCCAGTGCCGGGTTTCGATCATTCCCAGATTCATTCGATACCTCTGAAACCATGAAGCCGTGATTTTAAACAATGCCGGGGCTTCGCGTAAAATTTCGGCGACTCCACTCACCCTGCCCTGCCATGGCCCTGAGCGCCTCCGCCATCAGCCTGCTGCTGATCGCCGCCTATTTCATCTTCCTGCTGGCCAGTCTGCTGCGACGGGGTCAAGTCATTTCGGGGCCTT
>JBILCO010000008.1:0-18290 GCA_044353075.1 Burkholderiaceae bacterium | reverse complement strand
AATCTCGGGATTCAGAACATCGGGCACCGCAATCGACATCCCTACCGTTCCACAGACCGGTGCTAACGTCGAGCAGTTGAAGGCGAACCTGAAGAAGATCAAGATGCCAGAAGGCTTCAAGATCGAACTGTACGCTGTTGTTCCTGACGCTCGTTACATGGCAGTTGCTCCATCGACCAACATGCTGTTCGTTGGCACGCGCAAAACCACCGTATGGGCAGTTACTGACCGTAACGGCGACAACGTCGCTGACGAAGTCAAGCCTTTCGCACCTTCGATCAAGTTCAAGAACCCGAACGGTGTTTGCTGGACTAAAGACGGCTTCCTGATCGTGGTTGAGTCGAACCGCGTTCTGAACTTCCCAGCAGCTGAATACTTCTACGAAGGTCCAGACGTTGCAGTGATCACCGCTGTCAAAGAAGGCGGCCTGATTCCGGTTGAAGAGCAGTCGTACAACCACACCGGCCGTGTATGCCGCGTTGCTGACGACGGCAAGCTGTATGTGACCCTGGGTCAGCCATACAACGTTCAGCCGAAAGACAAGATCGCCCTGTACGACAAGGTTGGTATTGGCGGCGTTATTCGTCTGAACCCGTTCGACGGCTCTGGCAAAGAAGTCTACGCGATGGGTATGCGTAACCCAGCCGGTATCGATATCAACCCGAAAGACAAGACGATCTGGACGACTGACAACCAGGTCGACGGTCTGGGTGACGACGTTCCTCCGGGCGAACTGAACCGTATCACTAAGGCAGGCCAGCATTTCGGCTTCCCTTACTGGAACGGCAAGTTCAAAGTTGCAGGTTCCCCTGCAGCGCCTGAACTGAAAGACATGAAAGAGCCAGCAAACGCTGTGTTCCCACAAGTTGAGTTCCCTGCTCACCAGGCTCAGCTGGGCATGTCCTTCTACACCGGCAAAGCTTTCCCTAAGAAATACCAGGGCGGCATTTTCGTGGCATCGCACGGTTCGTGGAACCGTACCGAGCCTAGCGGCTACCTGATCAACTTCGTTCCTCTGAACGCAGACGGTACTGCTGGCAAGGCTGAGATCTTCGCTGAAGGCTTCCTGGACAAGGAAACCAAGCGCGCGATCGGCCGTCCGGTTGACGTTGCCAACATGCCTGATGGCTCGATCCTGGTTTCCGACGACTACGCTGGTGCGATCTATCGCATCACCTACTCGGCAAACTAAGCGAGTCCTGAACACGGTCGGGCCACAAGCCTGATCGCGTTAGTGCAAGTCGCCTGCCACGGTCATTCGTGGCAGGCGATTTTGTTTTAGCCTACAGTGTCGTCTTCACCCATTTTTATTCAGATTTACATCATGAGATCAGTCGCACTCTTCACTACGATTCTGGCGCTGGCCAGTTTTTCCCTGCCTGCTGCTGCAGACCTGAAGGCTGGCGAAAAAGTCGCTCAAAGCTGCGTCATGTGCCATGGCGAAAATGGTCTTTCGCGGATGCCGGGCACGCCATCGCTGGCCGGCCAATCGGACATTTACCTGGTGAGTCAGCTGCAACAATTCCGCAATGGCAAACGTCACAATGAAGTGATGAATGTGATTGCCAAGCCGATGTCCGATGCCGATATCGATAATGTTTCAGCATGGTTCGCGCAGTTCGAGGTCGAACTCAAAAAGAAGTAAGTTCCATTTATTAAAATCAAAAATCGCCTGCATTTGCAGGCGATTTTGCTTTCATACGAGTGCTTTACGCCGAGTTTTGGCCATAGCGCCACTGTCTTGCTCTGCGCTACGTGGTCACCGGTGTTATGACTGTTCGTTAGAACACATCGGTGTGCATGGCATTCAGAATCGCTTCGATCGCCGGATGCTTGATTTTGCGCTCATTGGAAATTGCGTAGATCTGTTCGGTGACTTCAGCCATGGGCCCTACAGGCACGGCGCCGAATTGTTCGAGCACATCCGCCGCCAGTACCGACGGCGCGGGAAAGAGTCCACGCCCCGCACGCCCGAAAGTATGCAGCAGCGCATTGTCGTCAAACTCCCCGATCAGATCCGGATGCAAGTCATGGGCTTCAAGCCAGTAATCGATACGGGCGCGAATCGCATTGTTGCGGGTTGGCAGAAGCAGGGGTGCGCCGGTCAGACTGGCCGGATAGCCCTCAGCGTACTTTTCAGCCAGCTTGGGCACACCAAACAGACTGGTCTGGGTTTCCACGAGCAAGTGGCTGAATACCCGCAATGATGAACCTGAAGGTACAGGCCTGTCCGTGAGCATCACATCGAGTTTGTGCACGGACAATTTCCCGAGCAATGACTCGAACTGCTCCTCGTAGCAAACTAGTCTCACTCGCTGCGGCAGGGCGAGCGCTGCCTCCAGCAAGCGCGAGGCGATCAGCTTGGGGAGTGAATCGGAAATACCCACGGTCAGTCGCATAACCGGTTCGGCGTCGCTGGTGGAAAGCGCGTCCTGCAACTGCTCGCCAAGAAGAAATATCTGGTCGGCATAGCGGAGTGCAAGGTTACCGGCCTCCGTCAGCACCAGACGCCGCCCCTGCGGTTTGAACAAGGACTTGCCAATGGATTTTTCGAGTTGCGATAACTGGGCGCTGACGGTCTGGACAGCCAGACCCAGACGCTCGGCCGCGCGGGTAATGCTGCCCTCTTTTGCAACCACCCAAAAATAATGAAGATGTCGAAAATTCAGACTCACTGCGCTGGCCTTTCCAGTTTTTCGAAGTTTACATTCGATTATCTCTGGTTTTTTGGAGTGGCGCAGATGACTGCTCAGCGGACACGACTGTTACACTTGCGACAATTTGGTTTAATGCAAGCTTCTTCGGAGATCCCACTATGCTAGAACTGTTGTCCGACCCGCAAATCTGGCTGGCATTCCTGACGCTCACCGCGCTTGAGCTGGTTCTGGGCATCGATAACGTGATTTTCATATCGATTCTGGTCGACAAACTTCCGCCGCATCAGCGCGAGACCGCGCGGCGGATTGGACTGTTTGCGGCCATGTTCATGCGTATTGGCTTGCTGCTGGTGCTGGCTTGGATCGTTGGATTGAAGGAGACGCTATTTACCGTTTTTGGACAAGCGTTTTCCGGGCGTGACATTGTCTTGCTACTGGGCGGCTTGTTCCTGATCTGGAAAAGTGTCGGCGAGATTCACGAATCGATCGAGGGCGCCCATCAGGTACAGAAAAATATTGTCCACGCTTCGTTTGGGTCCATCATCATTCAGATCATGCTGGTTGATATGGTGTTCTCTCTGGATTCCATCATCACCGCAGTAGGTATGGTCGATCATATTGGTGTAATGGTCGCTGCAGTGCTTGTGTCAGTCGCACTGATGATGTTGTTCGCCGGTCCGATAGGACGATTCGTTTCAGCACACCCCACGGTCAAGATGCTGGCGTTAGCGTTCCTCGTCGCAATTGGCGTCGTCCTGATTGCAGAGAGTTTCGGGACCCATGTGCCCAAGGGCTATATCTACACCGCGATGTTGTTCTCTGTCCTGGTTGAAATGCTGAATCTTCGCATGCGCAAACGTTCGTCGCGCCCGGTCGACATCATTAGCTCGATGGCGGAAGTAGAAGACATCGAAAAAAACAAAGGGCAACAGTAGAAGGTATCGCAAGGCCGAGCGCAACCAGTGATGCCAGGCCGGACTCAAATCGGTTTGACTCGGGAGCCATCATGCGCCTCACACTCTTTCGTCGTCCGGACACCAGCGGTCAATATTCGTATCTCGCCGTACTGGAAGGCAAGCCAATCCCGGAAGAAGCCGCCAGCACCGAATGGGAGCTAGCTGCAGCCAGCCTGGAAGTAGCTGACGACAATGACACGCTGAGCGAGTTCGGCATTACTCATACCTATGCCCAGATTCGGGACAAGGCTTATGCGATTACCAGTGTCAACGCCCTGCGGGAGCGCCGCCAGCGCTGAGGACAGCACAAGTGGCGCTATACCTGCCCTAGCGCCACGAGCTCGGTTTTCAGATACGCATACAGCACCGGCGCAGCAATGACGCCCGGTATGCCGAACATCGATTCCATGATCAGCATCGCCGTCAGGAGTTCCCATGCCTTTGCGTTGATTTGGGTGCCGATAATTTTTGCGTTCAGAAAATATTCGAGCTTGTGTATCGTTACGAGAAACAAAAGTGCCATCGCAGCGGTTGACAGAGAATGCGACAGACTGATCACCACGATAACCGTGTTGGAAATCAAATTACCAACCACGGGCAGTAAACCCGCGATGAAAGTAATCAGAATCATCGTTTTTACAAAGGGCAAATTGATGCCCGCCATCGGCAACGCGACCGCCAGAAATATGCCGGTAAAAATGGCGTTGATGCCAGCAATTCGTACCTGTGCAAAAACAATCTGCGTGAACGCCTGATGCAGCCGCACAATGCGCTGATGCAGCGCTGCGGACAAGGGTTTGTAGTGATGAATTTGGGTCGTGTCATACAGTGCGGCCATCGCGCCAATCACCATACCTACCAATAAATGAACGATCAGGCGGCCCATCTGCTGTCCCAGGTCGGTCGCCTGCGAAGCATGGTCACGAATCCAGTGCGCAAAAGATTGCTGCATCGCTTCGGCATTCGGTGGCAGATAAGTAGCCAGCCATGGCGGGATCTGGGAGCGCGACTGTTCAATCAACTCGGCCATTTTTTTCAACAGTACGGGCAAGCTGCCGGCGTCCGACAGAAAAAATCCGGTCGCGAGCCATCCCAGTGCTGTGAGTAGCAGCACGATCAACGACCCCAACACAGCGACAGCAATCAGACGCGCACGCTGCGTATCCAGTGTGGCGCTTAATCGGGGGGCTAGCAAATGTACCAGCGCAAAGACGAGCAGACCGGCATAGAGGGCAGCCAGCAAGCCGCCCTGCATCACCAGTAGCAAGCCTGCCGCCGCCAGCAGATAAGAAGCCAGCTCAGGGATTGGGACGCGGTGGTTGATGGTCATGCGACGGAGATGATATTTTTGGTGGCAACAACGAAATGCAGGGTATCAGTAAACAGTAAAAAGCCGTTCGCAGTCTACTGCGAACGGCTTGTCGGGTTGGCGACGATGACTGCTTTACCGCTAACCCATAAGTAACTAACCCGTGAAGGGCCTTAGGCTTGCTGTATACCTGCCAGCAACCAGCCACTGTGGCCGGTCACGGGTTTGGACAGCACCCAAATCTCTTTGAAGGGTTCGGCCGATGCATTGTCATCTTCTTTCACCATGCCATCAAACTGCACGCTGGCCAGATGTTCCTCAGCCACTGTCTCGACACCCAGCAACTCTGCATTGAGCGTGACGACGTCCGTATGGTTGGCCGATGCACCGCGTTCAGTCAATTGCATTTTCAGCTCAGCGTACATTTCCGGCGTGGTGAACTCACGAATATCTTGCGTATCGGCCTTGTCCCAGGCTGCTTGCATGCGCAGGAAATTCGTTTTTGCATGCCGCAGGAATCCTGCACTGTCGAAGTCTGCGGGAATCGCCGGCGCGGTACCCGACTGCCAGTTGACGGGCTGATGGGCCGAGCCGAGATTGGAGCCGACTTCGGGAATGGCACTTTTCTGCATGGGGCCGGCGTAAGCGGGGCTTGGCTGCTGACTAGCGGTTTTCCGCGACATCAGGCGGAACAGCATGATGGCTGCAAAGGCAAGCAGACCGATCATTAGTGCGGTGCCGATCATGCTGGCCAATTCCCCACCCATACCAAAGTGCGACAGCAGCGCACCCAGCCCCAGACCGAGCAGTGCACCACCCAGAATTCCGCGCCATGGACTTGCCGGTGCCGGTGCCGCTGCTTGGCCGGGCCGAGCCGCAGTAGCGGACTGACCGGGACTTTGCGCCGGAGCCTGGCGGCTGTAGCTGGGTGAAGACTTGCCAAATGAACCGCCACCGCCCATGCGTTTCGCTTCGGCGCTGGAAACAACCACTGTGATGCCCATGATCGCGACCATCAGCGCCATCCAAAACTTTTTCATGTGTCCTCCTGAATACTTGAGGAGCAGAAATCGCCTGCTCCAAACGTTATTACACCCGGCATTGTAAGGAAAGCCTTCATAAGGTCAAAGCCATCCGGGACAGAAAGCAACTTCGTAAAAACAGAAGTCGCGCTGAAAAATCTTGGTGATTAATCGAACCAACCATCATCGTTGGACTCCTTTTATCCGATCAGGATTTTATTGAAGGCAGGTGCTTGAGAAATTTCTATCAATCGGTCTGGGAAAATAGGAATGAGCTATTTAATTAATAAAAACTATCGAATTCACCGCTCAATAGCTGGGGCCTATTATTTGTCCGTGTCGTTCATTTAACCCTGAGGAGAAAAAGCATGTCCCTCATCAACACCACCATCCAGTCATTCAACACTACCGCTTATCATGATGGCAAATTTGCGCCCGTTAGCGACGCTAACCTCAAGGGCCAATGGTCCGTCGTGTTTTTCTACCCGGGTGCAGAAACGCTGGCACCGTCACTGGATCTGGTCGGCAAGATCTGACTCGCCCCCAACTGAATGTGCCGGGTGAGCATGCGTATCGCAACCGTGGTGTGGCTTACTGCCCGCACTTCGATGGTCCGCCGTTCAAGGGCAAGCGCGTCGCGGTCGTTGGTGGTGGCAACTCAGGCGTGGAGACTGCCATTGATCTTGTCGGTACCGTCGGGCACGTGACGCTGGTGGAATTTGATTCAGCCTTGCGCGCCGATGCGGTCTTGCAGCGCAAGCTCCACAGCCTGCCGAATACCGACTGGCTCAAAGGGACGGTGGCACTGTCAACGCGCGGCGAGATTGAAGTCGATGCACGCGGACAGACCTCGGTGCCCGGTGTATTTGCCGCGGGCGACGTTACCACCGTGCCATACAAACAAATCATCATTGCCATGGGCGAAGGCTCGAAAGCTGCACTCGGTACGTTCGATCATCTGATTCGGACGTCGGTACCGGCTGAACAGGCCGAAAAGCTGGCGGCCTGATGCGGCATCACGAAAAACGCGTTGCAAATAACAACGCCGGCGCATGCGCCGGCGTTGTTTTGGTGATTCTGACTTACGAAGAAAGCGCTGTCACCTCAGTTTTGAACCGCAGACGCCAGGCATGGAGCAGCGGCTCGGTATAACCCGATGGCTGCGACAGGCCTTTGAACACCAGATCGCTGGCCGCCTGGAAAGCGAAGGAATGGACGAAGTCGGTGGCCATCGGACGATAGAATGAATCGTCAGCATTTTGCACATCGACGATCTTTGCCATACGCTCGAATGTTTCACGCACCTGCGCCTCGCTGACCACACCGTGCAACAACCAGTTAGCGATGTGCTGACTGGAGATGCGCAAAGTCGCACGGTCTTCCATCAGGCCGACATTGTGAATGTCCGGCACCTTGGAGCAACCGACACCCTGTTCGATCCAGCGCACCACATAGCCGAGGATGCCCTGCGCATTGTTATCCAGTTCCTGCTGAATTTCGGCTGCAGACCAGCTGGGCTTTGCGACCACCGGAATCATCAGCAACTCATCGCGCAAACGCTGAATTTCGCTGGCCGTGTCGGATTTTTCAAGCTGCTGCTGAATCTCGGCTACATTCACCTGGTGGTAGTGCAGCGCGTGCAAGGTCGCTGCAGTGGGCGACGGTACCCAGGCGGTATTGGCGCCTGCTTTCGGATGACCGATTTTCTGTTCCAGCATCGCTGACATCAAGTCAGGCATCGCCCACATGCCCTTACCAATCTGGCCGCGTCCACGCATGCCACACGAGAGCCCCGTCAGCACATTGCTGCGCTCATAGGCAGATAGCCAGGTCGACGACTTCATATCGCCTTTGCGCATCATCGGACCAGCAGTCATCGACGAATGCATTTCATCGCCGGTACGATCGAGAAAGCCGGTGTTGATGAATGCGACACGTGCCGCGGCTTCTTGCAGACAGGCTTTCAGATTGGTCGATGTACGACGCTCTTCGTCCATGATGCCCAGCTTGACGGTGTTTTCGTTCAGCCCCAGCAAGGCTTCAACGCGACCAAACAATTCCACAGCAAAGGCCACTTCTTTAGGGCCGTGCATTTTGGGTTTGACGATGTACACCGAGCCTGTGCGCGTGTTGCCAACGCTCTGAGTAGCAGGACGCTTGAGATCGTGCAGTGCAATAGTCACGGTCACTACCGCATCAAGTATGCCCTCCGGGATTTCCTTGCCTTCGGCGGTAAGAATCGCCGGGTTGGTCATCAGGTGACCGACGTTACGCAGGAAGAGCAATGAGCGGCCATGCAGCTTGACTGGTTGGTTATTGGCGCCGATGTATTCACGGTCGGCATTAAGCGTCCGTGTAAAAAATTTTCCTCCCTTGGACACCATTTCGGACAACGTGCCCTTCAGAATGCCTAACCAGTTCTGATATGCCGAGACCTTGTCATCGCCGTCAACGACAGTGACTGAATCTTCCAGATCCAAAATTGTCGACAGGGCCGATTCGATAACGACATCGGCAACGCCCGCCGCATCGTCTTTGCCAATCGGCGTGGATCGATCAATGCGAATGTCGATATGCAGGCCATTATTTTTCAGCAGTATTGAGGAGGGTGCGGAAGCCTGGCCCTGGTAACCGATAAATTGCGCAGCATCTTTCAGCTCGTTCTGGCTACCGTCTTTCAATGCAACGATCAGCTTGCCATCACTCACCGAATACGACATTGCATCCGCATGCGACCCCTTCGCAAGAGGAGCGGACTGATCGAGAAAATTGCGGGCGAAGGCCACGACTTTTGCACCGCGCACCGGATTGTATTTGCCGCCGCGTGTTGCGCCATCGGCTTCAGAGATCGCATCCGTGCCGTACAACGCGTCGTAGAGCGAACCCCAACGTGCATTCGCGGCATTGAGCGCATAGCGGGCATTCAAAATCGGTACCACCAGCTGCGGGCCGGCGGTGAGTGCGAGTTCCGCATCGACATTGGCCGTGGTGACGATCGCTTCCTTGGGAATTGGCAGCAAATAGCCGATCGATTCGAGGAATGCACGATAGGCTGCGACATCAGTGACTGGCCCCGGATGTGCCCGATGCCAGTTATCCAGTTCGGTTTGCAGACGATCGCGCTCGGCCAGCAGAGCTGCATTCTTTGGCGCGAGATCGTTAACAATCTGTGCAAAACCTTTCCAGAAGCTGTCACTGGCAATGCCGGTGCCGGGAAGCACTTCGTCTTCGATGAACTGATGCAGAACGGTCGCCACCTGCAATCCGTGGCACTGAGTGCGTGCTGTCATGATGATTTACCTGTAAAAATAAAGTGGTTCGAAAAAAGTACGAAAAATTAGTAGGTGGATCAGTAACAACTCTGTGCGTTCACTTCCATCACGCAGTGATTTTCCAAGAGTCTCTAACTCGTCTGGATGACAAATCGTGCAAGGTCATCCAAAGTTTGTCCCTGTCCATTCGGTGTAATTCCCAATTCCTCCAGCGGGGCGTTCGAGCGATTCACCCAGAAGGTCCGGTAGCCAAACCAGGCCGCGCCACAAACGTCCCAGCAGTTGCTGGATACGAACAAGGTGTCTTTCGCGGATACGCCCAGTGTGTCGGGTCCGAGTTGATAAGCCTCCGGGGCTGTCTTGAATTTTTTGACGCTGTGGACTGAAAGGACCTGTGTAAACAAGTCACTCATGCCAGCCGCCTGCACTGCGGCATCCAGCATTTCGGGATTGCCGTTCGAAAGAATGGCCAGCTTGAGACCTTTCATCTTCAACGACTGCAATATCGCAAGATTTTCAGGAAAGGCCTGCAGCTTGGCGTACTGGCCCATGATCTGGGTTTGTGCATCGAGCGTCAGTTCCAGCCCGAGCTTGCGGCAGGTGAAGACCAGCGCATCCTGGGTGACTTCCCAGAACGGCTTGTAAGTATGAGAGAGGGTGCGAAGACGGGTGTACTCGATCTGTTTGTCGCGCCAGAGCTCGGCCACCGCCGAACCCTTGCCGGGGAACAGGCGCTCGGCGAGCGCCGCTATCGAATAGACATCAAAGAGCGTGCCGTAAGCGTCGAAAATAATGGCCTGAACAGACATGGGGCGAATCCCTAATGGTGCGTCGCCGCAGTATATTCAACCAGAAAAGCAATAAACCTTTAGAAAAGTCGAATCACTTATGCTTTTTTGTCACAACTGAAGGGGCTGTCAAACGGAATAGCAAGTGAGTTCGGCCAGCCACCCCCGCCGCAGATTGCATGGCAGGCGTGGCGCAACCGGATGGTTTGATCGTGGATCTTAGACGTCAATATTGCCTGCCGAGAGGGCATTCAATTCGATGAAAGCACGGCGCGGCTCGACATCGTCGCCCATCAGCGTGGTAAAAATCTGGTCCGCAGCGATGGCGTCTTCGATTTGCACGCGCAGCAAGCGTCGCACTGCCGGGTCCATCGTTGTTTCCCATAGCTGCGAAGGGTTCATCTCGCCCAGACCCTTGTAGCGCTGCTTGGACACGTTGCGTTCTGCCTCGTCGCGCAGCCAGGCCATCGCCTGATGGAAATCCACCACCGCCGATTCGCGTATCTTTTCTCCGCTGCCGCGACGAACCAGCGCACCGGGGCCGATCAGGCCTTTGAAGGTTGCTGCTGCCTCAGCCAGAACACCGTAATCCGGGCCATGCACGAATTCGGCATCGATCACACTCATTTTCAGATTGCCGTGATGGCGGCGAGCGATACGCAGCAGGTGGCGAGCAGACAGCTCGTCCGAACTGACGCTGATTTCGACTGCAGGATCGTTGATTTCCGCAGCCAGCGCTTGTGCGGATTGTTCGGCTGCTTCCGTCGTGTCGAGATTGAGGGTCACACCCGTCATGATGGCTGACAGCGCCGCATCATCAATGGCACGCGACAGACGCCGGATGATCGCATTGGCCGTGTTGTATTTGCGGACCAGCTCGGCCAGCGCATCACCCGAAATCGGCGTGCCGTTTTCGACAGGCACCAGCGTTGCATCGTTAAGTGCGATCTGCATCATGTAACCGGCTTCTTCGAGATCATCTTTCAGGTAACGCTCGTCCTTGCCATGCTTGACCTTGTACAGCGGTGGCTGTGCGATATACACGTGGCCGCGCTCAACCAGCAGCGGCATCTGACGATAGAGCAGCGTCAGCAGCAAGGTGCGAATGTGAGCACCGTCGACGTCAGCATCCGTCATGATGATGATGCGGTGATAGCGCAATTTTTCAATGTTGAATTCATCCGCACCGATCGACGTGCCGAGTGTTGCAATGAGCGTCGTGATCTGTTCGGAGGACAGCATTTTTTCAAAACGCGCCTTTTCCACATTCAGCACTTTGCCGCGCAGCGGGAGAATCGCCTGGAATTTCCGGTCGCGCCCCTGCTTTGCCGAGC
The DNA here is from genome assembly GCA_044353075.1 of Burkholderiaceae bacterium. Classification (GTDB taxonomy): domain Bacteria; phylum Pseudomonadota; class Gammaproteobacteria; order Burkholderiales; family Burkholderiaceae_D; genus Pernthalerella. Next base: position 6,952 of record JBILCO010000008.1, on the reverse strand, counting down.
CGCCCGCGGAATCGCCCTCGACGATGTACAGCTCGCACAAGGCCGGATCTTTTTCCTGGCAGTCTGCCAGCTTCGCTGACAGGCCCAAACCATCCATCACGCCTTTACGACGCGTGAGCTCGCGGGCCTTGCGCGCCGCTTCACGGGCACGCGCCGCCTCGACGATTTTTCCGCAAATAATTTTTGCATCGTTCGGACGCTCCATGAGGTAGTCGGTCAGCGTCTTGGCCACAACTTCCTCGACCGGGCCGCGCACTTCAGAAGACACCAGCTTGTCCTTGGTTTGCGAACTGAATTTCGGCTCAGGGACTTTCACCGACAGCACACAGGTCAGACCTTCGCGCATGTCATCACCGCTAATTTCAACTTTGGCTTTTTTCGCAAAGTCGTGTTCATCGATGTACTTGTTGATCACGCGCGTCATCGCCGCGCGCAATCCTGTCAGGTGGGTGCCGCCGTCACGCTGGGGAATATTATTGGTAAAACAAAGCACTTGCTCATTGAAGGCGTCATTCCACTGCATTGACACGTCCACCGAGATGCTTGTGTTTTGTTCAGATACGCGCTCACCAGTTGCCTGAAAAATATTCGGGTGGAGAACACTTTTGCTTTTGTTGATGTACTCAACAAAGCCGCGCGTACCCCCCTCAAAAGCAAAGCTCTCTTCCTTACCTGTGCGCTGATCCGTCAGACGGATATGCACGCCATTGTTAAGGAAGGACAGCTCACGAATACGCTTGGCTAGAATGTCGTAGTGAAATTCAATGTGATTGAAGATTTCCTCATCAGCCCAAAAATGCACCTCGGTGCCACGCTTGTCGGTATCACCAACGACTTTGATCGGCGATACCTCGACGCCATCCTGAACTTCAATTTCGCGATTCTGGGGCACACCACGCTCGAACTCCATGTAATGCTGCTTGCCATCGCGGCGCACGGTCAGTTTGAGTTTCTTCGACAAGGCGTTGACGCAAGAGACGCCCACGCCATGCAAGCCGCCAGACACTTTGTAAGAATTCTGGTCGAACTTGCCACCCGCATGCAACTCCGTCATCACGATCTCGGCCGCACTGCGCTTGGGTTCATGCTTGTCATCCCACTTGATTCCGGTAGGGATGCCACGGCCGTTATCGGTAATGGAGATCGAATTATCTGAGTGGATCGTGACGTGGATTTCGGTACAGTGTCCCGCCAGTGACTCGTCAATCGAATTATCGAGCACCTCGAAAACCAGATGGTGCAGACCCGTGCCATCGGAGGTGTCGCCGATATACATGCCGGGTCGTTTACGTACCGCTTCCAGACCTTCAAGAATCTGAATCGATGATGCACCGTACTGATTGGATTGGCTGACGTTTTCTGACGGAATGGCTGACATGGGTACCTTACAAAACAAACACAAATAAAACGGTCGATCAGGAATGGTACGAAGGGGCCGGATTGGCCCCTTCGTCTCGCTGATGGCAGTTCTTTAGATCCTCATCGGCATGACGACATATTTGAAACTGGCGTCATCAGGCAAGGTGATCAGTGCGGACGAGTTCGCGTCCCCCAGAGAGATACTGATCTGATCACACTTCAGATTGTTAAGTACATCCAGCAGATAGGTGACATTGAAACCGATATCGACACTGTCGCCACCGTAGTCGATTTCGAGTTCTTCGGTCGCCTCTTCCTGATCCGCATTGGTAGAGCTGATCCTCAGACTACCCGGCGATATCACGCAGCGCACGCCCTTGAATTTGTCGGACGTCATGATCGCGGTTCGCTGCAGCGCACGCAGCAATAATTCGCGACTGATTGCGAAATTATTCTTGTAGGCCTTGGGAATGACGCGGGTGTAATCCGGGAATTTGCCCTCGACGAGCTTAGAAATCAGCTCAATGTCGGCAAAGTTGAATTTCACCTGATTGGTCGCGATCTGCAGCTTGACCAGATCATCATTTTCTTCGAGCAATCGCTGTAGTTCCATGATGGTCTTGCGTGGAATGATCACTTCCTGGCGAGCGAACTCCTGATCGGTCGTGATCTGGCTGAAGGCCAGACGATGACCATCGGTCGCCACAGCAATGACGTTCTTTCCCTCAACGACGAGCAGCAGACCATTCAGGTAATAGCGAATGTCTTGCTGAGCCATCGCGAAATGCACCATGTTGAACAAGTGCTTGAGCGTCTTTTGCGGCAAGCTGAGTTCGGCTGCGTAATGGTCCGCCTGAGCAACCGTCGGGAATTCCTCGGCCGCCAGCGTTTGCAGCGCAAAGCGGGATTTCCCGCACTGCACCGTCATGCGCTTGTTCGTCAGTGACAGCGTCACTTCCTCATCCGGCAAAGCCCGCAGAATGTCGAGCAGCTTTCGTGCGGCCACCGTCGTGGCTGCCGACTCTTTGCCCGCGCCGATCGCCGCATGGGTGCTGATCTGGACTTCAATATCGGTCGACAGCAAGGAAAGTTCGTCGCCTTCCTTGCGAATGAGGATATTGGCCAGAATCGGCAACGTGTGCCGACGCTCGACAATACCGCTCACAATCTGCAGAGGCCGCAGCAGCGCATCTCTGTTTGTTTTTACCAATTGCATGGTGTGGTCCTTTCGCAAAACTCTTTCAAATGTAAATTCGCTGCCTGACGCTTTTGGTTTTCCTGGCTCGCCAACTCAACCCTTGAGGGTTTGTTCAAGCACATGCAGCTCGTGATTGCACTCCGGGTTCTTGCTGCGATCGGCACCGATCTTGCGTACTGCATGCAAGACCGTGGTGTGATCGCGGCCGCCAAACAGCTCACCGATTTCCGGCAGACTTTTTTGCGTCAGCTCTTTGGCGAGATACATGGCAATCTGACGCGGACGTGCGATGTTTGCCGGCCGCTTCTTTGAATACATGTCGGCGACTTTGATATTGAAAAAGTCGGCCACGGTCTTTTGAATATTTTCAACCGAAATCTGGCGATTCTGCACTGACAGCAGATCTTTCAGCGCATCCTTGACGACATCAATCGTAATTTCCTTGCCGTGAAAACGTGAATACGCAAGAATTTTGCGCAACGCACCTTCAAGCTCGCGCACATTCGAGCGCAAATGTTTGGCCACGAAAAAGGCAACGTCATCGGACAGGGCTCCGCCTTCCTGTGATGCTTTTTTAAGCAGGATGGCTACCCGCATCTCGAGCTCGGGCGGTTCAACGGCGACGGTCAGACCCGAATCGAAGCGGGAAATCAGACGGTCATCCATGCCGCTGATTTCTTTCGGGTAGGTGTCGCTGGTGATGATGATCTGTTTTTTGGCTGCGATCAGCGCCTCGAACGCATAGAAAAACTCTTCCTGGGTCCGGCTTTTCCCGCCGAAGAACTGGATATCATCGATCAGTAGCAAATCGAGCGAATGGTAATAGCGCTTGAAATCGTCGAAACCCTTGCGCTGATAGGCCGTCACCACATCGCGCACATACTGCTCTGCATGGATGTAGCGGATCTTGGTCGACGGATTGTCGGCCAGGACCTGATTACCGATCGCATGAATCAGGTGGGTCTTGCCCAAACCCACGCCACCGTACAGGAACAGTGGGTTGTATGAGCTGCCGGGGTTGCTGGCGACTTGAATAGCGGCGGCACGCGCTAGCTGATTCGCCTTGCCGGTCACGAAACTGTCGAAGGTCAGCGCCGGATTGATCTTGCTCTGGTCACGCCGCGCATTGCCCTCGCCGGCATGGCCGGCGGGAAGCGCTGCGGCCTCGGACTGCACAGCGGCAGCGGGCGACATGGGCGCTTGGGAGACAGGCTTTTTGGGTGCGTTGGTGCGCGGGTCCAGCACAAATTGCACATCGACGGGCTCCTGCCAGAACTCGGCCGCGATCGTCGTAATGCGGGCTGCGAACTGGGTTTTGACCCAATCGAGCTTGAACCGGTTAGGCGCGGCAATGCGCAGGCGCCCCGCCTCGAAATCCAGAGGTGCCAGCGGCTTGATCCAGGCGCTGAACTGCTGAGGCGTTAATTCCTGCTGCAACTGCGTGGCGCAGGACTGCCAAAATTCTTCCATGCGATTGGTCTGGTTTGAAGCGGCAAATGGGGGCGCACTTCGGGTTCATTGTTGGTTTGATGGCCCAGCACGAAGCTTGCCGCGATGACCCGTATTTTACTCCTGGCAGGCAAAGTTATCCACAGGCCTGGGGCGATTTTCCTGAGATCGACGCAGGATTCTTTAGGACGGCTGTTGTCAATTAATAAATGAACTGGCGCTGGCATGGTTTTCGGCCCACCCGCACTGTTCTGCGCTGATCAGCCGCGTGAAGGCGCCTTGTAAGTGATTGACAGATATACAGAAAATGCTGTCTAATCCCGGGTTCTCCGCGTCGCGCGTTGACTCTGGTTGATGTGGATGCTGCCTTACCCCGTACTGGCCGGACAAACGCCGGATTTTTACCGATTTTTTGCTGATTGAGCGAGACCCATCATGAAACGTACTTACCAGCCTTCCGTTGTTCGCCGCAAGCGCACCCACGGTTTCCGCGCTCGCATGGCCACCCGCAGCGGTCGCGCGATTCTGAACGCCCGTCGTGCGAAAGGTCGCAAGCGTCTCGCCGTCTGAGGCCGGTTGCGCGTACCGCCCTGCTAGCGTGTCCGGCAAACGCCCGGAAGACTACGCGAGGTCCAGGCGTATTGTAAAAACGGATGAGTTCTCATCCGTTTTTCGTTTGAGACCCGTATTCCGAACGGCGCATTTTGTACTGTATGCGCGTGCCAATGCACTGGGGCATGCCCGGCTGGGTGTGGTGGTGGCGAAGCGGCTTGCACCGCGTGCAGTGACCCGCAACATGATCAAACGACTGGCACGCGAGATGTTCCGCAAGACAGAGCTCATCAACAGCGATTGCATCATCCGGCTCAGCGCTCCGATCGTACAACGGGACCAGAGCGCAACGTCGCGCAAACATAAAATCGTGCTGGCCGCCGAACTGGCGCAACTGATGATGTCTCAACGCCCCCGATCAAGCCCATGAAACTTCTGTTGCTGCTACTGCGAGGCTACAAGCTCTGCATCAGTCCTTTCCTGGGTCAGCATTGCCGCTTTTATCCGAGCTGTTCCGATTACGCTCAGCAGGCCATCATCGACCATGGTGTGGCACGTGGCAGCCTGCTCGCAGGCCGACGGCTGTGCAAATGTCATCCTTGGCATGCCGGCGGCTTCGATCCCGTGCCACCCAAACAGACCCCCGGTACCGATTCGCCGGTGTCGCACTCTCACTGAATTTTTTTCGTCAAAGCTCCTATGGATATCAAACGTACCGTCCTGCTGGTTGTGTTTTCTCTCTCGCTGCTGATGTTGTGGGAGAACTGGAACGTTTACAACGGCGGCCCTTCCATGTTCGCGCCTGAACAAAACACAACAGCGAACATAACACCTGCAACGCCAGGTACGGCCAGCGAACAATCGGTACCGCAGGCATCCACCAGCCCGGCGCCCAGTGCCGCACCCAGCACCGATGTGCCCGGTGGCGCAAGCAAAAGCGCGCAAGGTGAGCGTGTCACCCTGAGCACGGATCTGCTGAAGGTGGATATCAATACGGCGGGCGGCGAAATCACCCGTGTCGAACTGCTCAGGCATAAAGACGCCGCCAACCCTGAAAAAAATGTGGTGCTGATGGAAACTGGCGCAGGACGTACTTACATTGGCCAGAGCGGTTTGATCGGTGGCGATTTTCCAAATCACCGTTCGATGTACAGTGCGCAGCCCGGTGCGCGCACGCTGGACAGCGGCGACACCGTCGAGCTGATACTCAACGCAGAGCAGAATGGTGTAAAGCTGACCAAAACTTATATTTTTCACCGCGGCCAATACCAGATTGATCTGACCCATACGGTGGAAAACTCCACAGCAGAGACTATTTCGCCCTCCGTCTATGTGCAGCTCGTGCGCGATGACAGCAAGCTCGAAGGCGATTCAGCGCTCTACAGCACCTTCAACGGCCCGGCGATTTACACAGGCATTGAAAAATTCCGCAAAGTCTCTTTTGAAGACATTGAAAAAGGCAAAAATCCACCGCCCGTGCGCTCCGGCGATGGCTGGATTGCGATGGTCCAGCATTACTTCGTTTCAGCATTCCTACCCTCGGCCCAGGGTCAGCATGAACTGTTTACGCGCAAGATCGATACCAATCTCTATGCCGTGGGTTCGATCATGAGCACCGGCACAATTGCACCCGGCGGGTCGGCGTCTGTGTCGGGCAAATTGTTTGCAGGTCCGCAGGAATCTGCTGCGCTTGAGCAGTTCGCAACCGACTTCGATCTGGTCAAAGACTACGGCTGGCTGACGATCATCGCCAAACCTATTTTCTGGCTGATGGAACAAATCCAGAAGGTGCTGAATAACTGGGGTTGGACCATCATCGTGTTGACCATCATCATCAAACTCGCTTTCTTCCCGCTGTCGGCGGCGAGCTACCGAAGCATGGCAAAGATGAAGCTGGTGACACCCAAAATGACGGCGATACGCGAACGTCACAAAGGCGATCCACAGAAAATGAATGCGGCGATGATGGAGCTTTACAAGACCGAGAAAATCAATCCGCTCGGTGGCTGCCTGCCGGTGATCGTTCAGATCCCGGTGTTCATTGCGCTGTACTGGGTGCTGCTGGCCAGCGTGGAAATGCGACATGCGCCCTGGCTGGGCTGGATTCAGGATCTGTCGGCACCCGACCCCTGGTACATCCTGCCGGTCGTGATGGCCGCCTCGATGTTTGTACAAACCAAGTTGAATCCCACGCCACCCGATCCGATTCAGGCCAAGATCATGATGTTCATGCCAATCGCCTTCTCGGTCATGTTCTTCTTCTTCCCGGCCGGTCTGGTGCTGTACTGGGTAGTGAACAACCTCTTGTCGATTGGCCAGCAGTGGGTGATCACCCGCCAGTCGGAGCAGGGTAAAGCCTAGACATTTTTTCACACAAAAAAAGTCCGTCACCTT
>JBILCO010000155.1:0-5703 GCA_044353075.1 Burkholderiaceae bacterium | reverse complement strand
ATCGTAACGTCGGGCTTCGTAGTCTTCGTTACTGAAATATTTGACGGTTTCGTAATTCAGCAGAGAATCGATCGCACGCGTATTGGCTTTCGAATCCAGCTCATTCATGGTGCGTCGAAAGTTAGTGCGCCACTCGGTCACCAGCACCGTAAAAACGATATAAGCCGTCAGCGCCGTGATGGTAATCAGCGAGAACCAGATGTCGTACTGCACCGCCAGATACCCGAGCACCAGCGTGATTTCGATGGCGGTCGGCAGTATGCTGAACAGCGTATAAGAAACCAGCGAGGAAATACCGCGCGTGCCGCGCTCAATGTCGCGGGTGATGCCACCCGTCTGACGGTTCAGATGGAAGCGCAGCGAGAGCGCATGCAAATGACGAAACACTCTCAGTGCCACCGTACGAACCGCACGCTGAGTCACTTTGGCAAAAAAGAATTCGCGCAGCTCGGTAAACACCGTGGTGGACAGCCGCAGTAAACCGTAGACGATCAACAGTCCAGCGGGCAGAATCAGTAGCGATACAGGCTTGTCGGGGGTGATGGTCAGGCCGTCGATCAGCTCTTTGAGAACGAGCGGTACACCCACATTGGCGACTTTTGCGAGTACCAGACAGCACAGCGCAAATATTACCCGCCACTTGTAGGCCCACAGATACGGCAGCAGGGTCTTCAGCGTGCCCCAGTCATTGCGCGTGCCCTGATTGGCGGGCGCATCGGGGTGCGAATGGGCGTGGTGGCGCATGGTGATCGTTGATTCTGCCGGAGTGACTTGAGGAGATGGGCCTTGCACTTGCGTTATGCTTGCCCAAGGATGGATTGTAGCTTTTATGACGAATCAACACAGGGAACGGTAATGAGTGACACAGAAAACTCCAGTCTGCCGGAAGGCATGCCAACATTGCGGGTCATGCCAATGCCGGCGGATGCCAATGTGCATGGCGATGTATTTGGCGGCTGGATCATGGCGCAGGTGGACATTGCCGGCGCGATTCCCGCTGTGCGCCGGGCGAATGGCAGAGTGGGTACTGTGGCCGTGAATTCCTTTGTGTTCAAGCAGCCGGTGTTTGTGGGCGATCTGCTGTCGTTCTACGCGAAAATCGTGAAGACCGGCACCACATCGATTACGGTCAATGTCGAAGTCTATGCCGAGCGAAATCGGTTGCAGGCGGAGATTGTGAAAGTCACCGAAGCGACCCTGACCTATGTGGCCACCGGCGATGACCGGCGGCCTCGGGCACTCCCTGCGCTACCGTGAGGGCGGCGCCAGCAATGGATGACGGTTGAGCGACTACGCGGCTGTCTTCTGATCCCGCAATTCGCGACGCAAAATCTTGCCCACATTGGTCTTGGGGAGGTCGTCGCGGAACTCAATCAGCTTCGGTCGTTTGTAACCGGTGAGTTGCTCATGACAATAGGCCATCAGGTCCTCTGTGGTCAGGCCGGGATCGCGACGAACGACGAAGAGCTTGACTGCTTCGCCGGTGCCCGCATCAGGCACACCGATCACGGCACACTCAAGTACACCCGGATGCAGGGCGACGACGCCCTCGACTTCATTCGGGTAGACGTTGAAACCCGAAACCAGCACCATATCCTTTTTACGATCAACGATCGTGACGTAGCCACGCTCATCCATGAATCCGATATCGCCGGAGAGAAAAAATCCATCGGGCGTCATGACCCGCGCAGTTTCCTCGGGGCGCTGCCAGTACCCTTGCATGACCTGCGGACCACGAATTGCGATTTCACCCACCGCGCCGGTGGGCAAGGCATGACCGGCGTCATCCATGATGGCAATCTCGGTCGATGAAATAGGCAGACCAATGGTGCCAGTGAATTCAGCGGCATCGGCAGGGTTGGCGGTGGCTACGGGCGATGTTTCGGACAAGCCGTAACCTTCGACAATGCTTTTACCCGTGACCTGCTGCCAGCGATCATTGACTGCGCGCTGCACTGCCATCCCGCCACCATTGCATAACTTCAGGGATGAGAAATCCAGACGGGCAAAGTCCGGATGATTGAGCAGCCCGTTGTAAAGCGTGTTCACGGCCGGGAACATGTTGAATTTATGTCTGGATAAGGTTTTGATCAGCCCGGGAATGTCGCGTGGATTGGGTATCAGGATATTCATCCCGCCCAGTCGTGTGCCCATCAGGCAGCAAACCGTTAGTGCAAAGATGTGATATAGCGGTAAGGCACAAACAAAGCTTAAGGCTTCGACGCGTGGTGGCTTATCGAGCGCAGGCTGCAGCCAGGCTTCGTTTTGCAGCAAATTGGCAATCACGTTTCGATGACTGAGCATCGCGCCTTTGGAGAGGCCGGTGGTACCGCCGGTGTACTGCAGGAAAGCGATATCGTCATGCGCCACATTGGCAGGATGCAGTACGAGCGAGCCGCCCTGGTGGAGTGCGCGATTGAAACGCACGGCATTGGGCAATGAAAATGCCGGCACCATTTTTTTGATGGTGCGGATAACGACGTTGACGATACTCCCTTTGATACCCCCCAGCAGATCGCCCATGCTGGCGACCACGGCGACTTTTACTTGCGTTCGGTCGATAACTTTTTCGAGTACGTGGGCAAAATTTTCCAGCACGATGATGGCTTCGGCACCGGAATCTGTCAGCTGATGTTCGAGTTCGCGCGCGGTGTAAAGCGGATTGACGTTGACCACCACATAGCCCGCACGAAGCACGGCGGCTATGGCCACGGGATACTGCAATACATTAGGCATCATCAGCGCCACTCGCGCGCCGGGACTGAGTTGCTGCGCTTGCAGCCATGCACCCAGTCTTTTTGACATGAGATCAACCTCTGCATAACGGAGGTATTTGTTCATGCAGACATAAGCAGGTCGCTGCGCATATTTGTCGAAGGCCTCTTCAAGCAAATGAACGAGGGAGCGATAGCGCGTATCGTCAATTTCCGCAGGGACGCCCGGTGGATAGGACCGTGTCCAGAATTTTTCCATGTGCCACCTCTGTGTGGTTGATGCGTGTTCGGCCAAAGTCCTGGCCAATGAAGCTTGGGCAGGCTGCTGTTTTAGCCGCCGGGAAGCATGCTAGCGGATAAATTTTGACTTGTCTGTTTATTGCGGCGCAGCAGTCCGGGCGACTGTTGTATCAGCGTCTTCCGGGGGCTTTGGCGAGTTGGGCGGCAGATAAGGCGACATCGCAAGACGCCGGGCTGATTTGTCCATCTTGGCGAGCCTGCGCACGGCCTGATAAAAAGCGGGGAGCTGCTTCTCTTTTTCCAGCATCGCACGGAATGCAGGCACCAGATCGTGGTAGGTCGAGATCAGCGCAAAATGCGCATTGGTCATGCGCTCACCAAACCACCGGTCATAGCCGGCATAGCCCCCCCAACGTTCAGTTTTGATGCGATGGTACTGCTGCTGAAGATCAGTAAATATGGCAGCTTTTTTCGCTCTTTTTTCTGCGTCGCTGGCTGGGCCACTGAAATTATCATCAAGCTGACGACTGTAGGTGGACAGTAAACGCAGGAACTCTTCCTTTCGCTGCTGATATGCACTGTACTGCTGGCGCATTTGATCGTCGCCATGGACCTCAAGCCAGCGGCTGACACCGATCTCCTCGACTGCGGTGGCAAATGATTCATTGAACTGTGAATCTCCGGGCGCATACGCGACCTGATGCGCGAGCTCATGAAAAATCAGCCGGGCGAGTTCGGCTTCCGGGTAGGCGATAAAGCTTGAAAGTACGGGATCATTGAACCAGCCTAGGGTGGAATACGCCGGCACGCCTGTGACGCGGACGTCGAGGCTTCGCCGGCTCAGATCGTCTGCGAACGCCTGCGCTGCGTCGCGGCTGTAGTAGCCGCGATAATCCACGCAACCGGCAACCGGAAAGCACCAGCGTTCCGGCTTCAGGGACAGCTCCGGGGTCGCAACGACATTCCACATCACAAAGGGACGTTTGAGATCGGCGTATTTTGTATAACTACCGTTATCAGGCAAGGCCAGCTCTCTGGCAGCGAACGTGCGGATTTCTCGCGCCCGCTTTAGACGCGTTTTCAGATCATCGGTCACGCCCGGGTCGGCGAGCCATTGATCGATAGGTTTGGCCGTGGCGACCAGTGTGAAGTGCCCTTGCATTGCCTGGGTGTAGTAACCGAGTTGCGCGCAGCCGGTCATCATTGGCAGCGCCAAGACCGCAAGGGCTGACCAGAGGTTTTTTTTCATCGGGGTTCTGAACGGTATCCGGGAAGTTGATCGTCGTTGTCGTTGGCCTGTGTCGCGACGACTGTTACCTATTCCACAAAGGAAGCGCGTTAGCCACGGGCTCGTGATGGACGATACGGGCGGCATGAAAGTTCCTTTACTTTGCCGAAATGTTTGCGGCGAAGGATGTAACCAAGGCTTGATCCCAGCATAACCATACGGGCGGTTTTGTCGAATTGGTAATTTTGCCAATAAGCCTGCGCACGGTAATATTACACACGCTAAGCGTCGCTCAGACGGCACGCGTTCTGCCCGGTGTGCCGGGCGCCACTACAGGAAGAGACACCTATGAAATTGATCGACCCTATCCTCGGGTTCCACAACGAGCTCAAGCTTATTCGCCGCACGATCCACGCCCACCCTGAACTCTCCTATGAGGAGTTCAAAACAGCCGATCTGGTCGCTGAGAAGCTGACAAGCTGGGGCATCCCTGTGATACGCGGGATGGGGGTCACTGGCGTCGTTGGCGTGATAAAAAACGGCACCAGCCACCGCAGCGTTGGACTACGAGCTGACATGGACGCACTGCCGCTTCAGGAGATGAACAGCTTCGAACATAAGTCACAGCACGACGGGAAAATGCATGCTTGTGGTCATGACGGTCATACGACCATGTTGCTCGGGGCCGCTCATTATCTGTCGAAACATAAGAATTTTGATGGTACGGTGTATGTGATCTTCCAACCGGCTGAAGAAGGCGCTGGTGGCGCCAAGCGGATGATGGACGAGGGACTGTTCGAACAATGTCCGATGGAAGCGGTGTTTGGCATGCATAACTGGCCGGGCTCGCCGGCCGGCACGATGGGCGTTGTTGCCGGTCCGATGATGGCCTCTTCCAACGAATTCGAGCTGATTATCAAAGGAAAAGGCTCCCACGCGGCTCAACCGCACCTCAGTACCGACCCGGTGATGGTCGCTGTACAGATTGCGCAAAGTTGGCAGACAATTATTTCGCGCAACAAAAATCCGCTTGATGCTGGCGTTCTGTCAGTAACCCAAATTCACTCCGGCAGCGCGACGAATATCGTGCCCGACTCGGCAAGCATGATCGGAACCGTGCGCACCTTCACGATGGAGACGCTCGACCTGATCGAAAAACGCATGAACGATATCGCGCAGCACACTGCCGAGGCGTTTGGCGCCACCGTCGAGTTCAATTTCCGCCGAAATTATCCGCCTCTGATTAATCACGAGATTGAAACCGAGTTCGTGCTTGGCGTGATGGAAGATGTGGTCGGAAAAGAGGGCGTGCTGCGCAAAATTGAGCCGACCATGGGTTCGGAAGATTTTGCGTTTATGTTGCTCGAAAAACCGGGCTGTTATGTCTTCATCGGCAACGGTGACGGCACTCACAGGAGCGCGGGACACGGCTTGGGCCCGTGTAATTTGCACAACCCGAGTTACGATTTCAACGATGAATTACTGCCGATTGGTGCGAGCTACTGGGTGCAACTGGCAGAG
>JBILCO010000154.1:0-5711 GCA_044353075.1 Burkholderiaceae bacterium | reverse complement strand
CGGATTTTGATCAGGCCATGCGAGTTCAGGCTGGCATCGATTTCCTTCAGGACGGCAGGGGTTAGTCCACTGTCGCCAATCATGACAACGGGAGCGAGGCCGTGGGCCTGGGAGCGCAGTTCACTGCGCTGGGCGGGAGTAAGTTTCAGCATTAGGTACTTTCAAAAGCAGTATTCTACGTGAATGTCAAAAAACAAAGTCAACAAGAACTGGCTTCACGGCCATATCAACGATCCTTATGTGAAGCTCGCGCAGAAGGAAGGCTTTCGTGCGCGCGCTGCTTACAAGCTCCAGGAAATCGACGAAGAAGAGAAACTGATCCGGCCCGGTCAGGTCATTGTGGATCTGGGGTGCACGCCGGGCAGCTGGGCTCAATATGCAAGGCGCAAGCTGTCAGGGAAGGAGGGCGGCGGTATCCACGGCACCCTGATCGGCGTGGATATGCTGCCCATGGAACCCGTGGCGGACGTCCATTTCATTCTGGGGGATTTTCGTGAACAGTCCGTGCTGGAGGAACTTGAGGCGGCAGTCGGCGGCCGCAAGCTGGATCTGGTGCTCTCCGACATGGCGCCCAATATCACCGGCATTGCGGCGACCGATGCCGCCCGGGTTGAGGATATTATCGACATGGCAATTGATTTTGCCTCTGCCCATTTGAAACCTTCGGGATGCCTGCTCGTCAAATGCTTTAATGGTCGCGGTTATAGCCAGATTGTGGACAAGTTTCGTCAAGTCTTCAAAACGGTCAGTTCCAAGAAACCCAAGGCCAGTCGGGATAAATCCTCGGAAATTTTCCTGTTAGGAAGAGGTCTTCGGGAGTTTGGCTGAGCCGACTTCGGCAAATGAACTTTAGCCTTGAAGAATCAGGGGTTTAGCCTCATATCCTTGCTGGCAAGGTCCGGTTATTGCGAGTAGAATTTACCGGCAGACAAAAGCCGCTGAACAGGCGGCATCCAAGGAGTTCTAGTGAACAATATGTTTTCCAAAGCCGCCATCTGGGTCGTGATCGCCCTGGTGCTCTTCACTGTTTTCAAGCAATTCGATGAGCGCGGCATTGGCGGTGGTGCAACCCCCATCCCTTACTCCGACTTCCTTGATGAAGTGAAGGCGCAGCGTATCCGCGAGGCCACTATCGAAGATCGCACCATCATTGCGATCACCAACGATGGTAAAAAAATCAAGGCGACAACAACGAATCTGGACCGTGGCCTGATCGGCGATCTCGTCGAGAACGGCGTGAAGTTCGATGTCAGACAGCCTGAGCCGCCGTCATTCCTGTCGCAGGTTTTCATTTCCTGGTTCCCGATGCTCTTGCTGATCGGCGTCTGGATTTTCTTCATGCGTCAGATGCAGGGTGGCGGTAAAGGCGGTGCGTTCTCTTTCGGTAAATCCAAGGCGCGCATGCTGGATGAGAATCAGAACGCGGTCACCTTTGCCGACGTTGCCGGCTGCGATGAGGCCAAAGAAGAGGTCTCTGAGCTGGTCGACTTCCTGCGTGACCCGACCAAATTCCAAAAGCTCGGTGGCCGTATTCCCCGCGGCGTGCTGATGGTCGGCCCGCCCGGTACCGGTAAAACATTGCTGGCTCGCGCGATTGCCGGTGAGGCGAAGGTCCCGTTTTTTACGATCTCCGGTTCGGACTTCGTTGAGATGTTTGTTGGCGTGGGCGCATCGCGTGTACGCGACATGTTTGAGAACGCCAAAAAGCATTCACCTTGCATCATCTTCATCGACGAAATTGATGCGGTCGGCCGTCATCGTGGCGCCGGCATGGGCGGTGGTAATGATGAGCGCGAACAGACGCTAAACCAGTTGCTGGTCGAAATGGATGGTTTTGAAGCCAATGCCGGTGTGATCGTTATCGCTGCGACTAACCGTTCCGATGTGCTCGACAAGGCGCTGCTGCGCCCGGGCCGCTTCGATCGCCAGGTCATCGTCGGCTTGCCTGACATCCGTGGCCGTGAGCAGATTCTCAATGTCCACATGCGCAAGGTGCCGATTGCGCCGGACGTGAAGGCCGATATTCTGGCGCGTGGATCGCCGGGTTTCTCGGGTGCTGATCTGGCGAACCTGGTCAATGAAGCAGCGCTGTTTGCAGCACGTCGCAACAAGCGTCTGGTCGAGATGCAGGATTTTGAGGACGCGAAAGACAAGATCGTGATGGGCCCCGAACGCAAATCGGCCGTCATGCGCGAGGAAGAGCGTCGTAATACCGCTTTTCATGAGTCCGGTCATGCGGTGGTTGCCAAGCTCTTGCCCAAAGCCGATCCTGTCCACAAAGTGACCATCATGCCGCGCGGCTTTGCGCTGGGTCTGACCTGGCAATTGCCTGAGCATGACCGCGTGAATATGTACAAGGACAAGATGCTCGAAGAAATCGCGATCCTGTTTGCAGGTCGCATTTCCGAAGAGATCTTCATGAATCAGATGTCGACCGGTGCTTCGAATGACTTCGAGCGCGCGACCAAACTGGCTCGTGCGATGGTGACGCGTTACGGTATGTCGGAGACGCTGGGTACGATGGTGTACGAAGACACGGATCAAGACTCGTACTTTGGCCGTATGTCCTCAAAGACGGTATCCGAGGCAACGCAGCAGAAAGTCGATAACGAGATTCGCAGCATCCTCGATGAACAGTATGCACTCTCACGCAGTCTGCTCGAGCGGAACAAGGACAAGGTCGAAATGATGGCCAAGGCTTTGCTCGAATGGGAAACGATCGACGCAGATCAGATCAATGACATCATGGCGGGCAAAGAACCGCGTCCGCCGAAAGCCGGTAGCCCACCACCTCGGGCCAGTGGCGGGGCGAATGACGGCGGTGTCGAGCCTGCCGCTGCACCGGCCTGATGCACGGCTGCCTGCGCTGAACTGGCGGGGTGGGGAGTAATCCCCACCCCGTTTCTTCGTCATCTTCCTCGTTCGCTTTCCCGCCTGTGCTGAATCTGCCTGCTGATCATTTGCTTTGTGGACGCTACCGTCTCACCATCGCCGGTGCGCACTATCGCCCTCTGGTCATGGGCATTCTCAATGTCACGCCGGATTCATTCTCCGATGGTGGCCAGTTCGCATCGCTGGACCTGGCCATCACGCGCGCGGAGCAAATGATTGCCGATGGTGTCGATATCATCGATATCGGCGGTGAATCGACCCGCCCCGGTGCCGCGATCGTATCCGTGGATGAAGAATTGGAACGCATCATGCCCGTTGTTTACGCCTTGCGTGATTGTGGCAAGCCCTTGTCCGTGGATACCCGTCGACCTGAAGTCATGCGGGAAGTCATCCAGGCGGGTGTGGACATGATCAATGATGTCGAAGGTTTTCGTGCGGACGGCGCCTTACGCTTGCTCAGCGACAGCGATTGCGCGTTATGTATCATGCACATGCAGGGCCAGCCTCAGACCATGCAGCAAACCCCGCACTATGATGATGTACTAGCGGAGGTTGGTGAATTTCTGCGTCAGCGGGTAGCCGCAGCCGACGATTTGGGTATCGATCGCCGACGTCTTTGCATTGACCCTGGTTTTGGTTTTGGCAAGAACCTGAGCCACAATCTGACGCTGCTCAATCGTCTGGGTGAATTGCAGTCGGCCGTTGGTGTGCCCCTGCTCGCGGGCTTGTCTCGCAAGCGCATGATTGGCACCCTGACCGGTCGTCCCGCTGAGCAGCGGCTTGCTGGCAGCATCGGTGCAGCGCTGGCGGCTGTCATGCAGGGAGCGCACATCGTGCGGGTGCATGATGTGGCCGAGACGGTGGATGCAATCAAGGTCTGGCAGGCTGCGCTGAATCCGCAGCTTGCTGATATGAACAACTGAAATGAAAAACTGAAACAATAAGAGATCACATGGCACGTCAATATTTCGGCACGGATGGCATACGCGGCGAAGTCGGCATCCCGCCGATCACACCGGACTTCGTCATGCGTCTGGGCTATGCGGCCGGCAAGGTGCTGGCACAGGCCGAAGCGTCTGGCGCCAGCCGCCCCACGGTCCTGATCGGCAAAGACACCCGGATCTCCGGTTACATGCTCGAGGCAGCTCTGGAGGCCGGTTTTTCTGCAGCGGGCGTCGATGTCATGCTCGCCGGACCGATGCCGACACCGGCCGTCGCTTATCTGACCCGAGCGCTGCGGCTTGCGGCGGGCGTGGTGATTTCAGCGTCTCACAATCCTTTTCAGGACAACGGCATCAAGTTTTTTTCTTCGCAGGGAAACAAGCTGCCTGACGCGGTTGAGTTGGCGATCGAGGCGGCGCTGGAACAGCCGATGTCCTGCGTTAGCTCGAACAAGCTGGGCAAGGCCCGGCGTCTGGATGATGCGCGCGGCCGCTATATTGAATTCTGCAAAAGTACTTTCCCGAATGAGTTCGACCTGCGCGGTCTGAAACTGGTGATCGATTGCGCGCACGGCGCGGCGTATCACATCGCGCCCGATGTCTTTCATGAGCTGGG
Organism: Burkholderiaceae bacterium; assembly: GCA_044353075.1. Lineage (GTDB taxonomy): Bacteria > Pseudomonadota > Gammaproteobacteria > Burkholderiales > Burkholderiaceae_D > Pernthalerella. The sequence continues at coordinate 1,262 of JBILCO010000154.1, read as the reverse complement.
TGCGGAAGTCATCGCGATTGGCAACCAGCCCAATGGGTTCAACATCAATGATGGCTATGGCGCTACGGAGCCAGCCGCACTGGCCGCCGCGGTCAAGGCGCATCAGGCGGACCTGGGTATTGCGCTGGATGGCGATGCCGATCGCTTGCTGATGGTTGACGCCAGTGGTCGGATTTTCAACGGTGACGAGCTGCTGTACATCATGGTGAAAGACCGGCGCGCTCAGGGCGGTATTGACGGGGCAGTTGGCACCCTGATGACCAATATGGCCGTCGAGTCCGCCTTCGCAGAGATGGGCGTAGGGTTCGCACGGGCTAGGGTCGGTGACCGCTATGTGCTCGAGCTGTTGCAGGAACGCGGCTGGCAGCTCGGCGGCGAGGGCTCAGGCCACTTGCTGGCGCTGGACAAGCACACCACCGGTGACGGCATCATCTCGGCCCTGCAGATTCTCTCCGCCCTGCGGCGCAGCGGTACCACGCTATCGGCACAGACCGCCGAACTCAGCCTTTGGCCCCAAACCCTGCTGAATGTGAAGTTCAAGACAGGATTCGACTGGCAGTCCAGCCGTGATCTGCTGAGCGCCAGAGAGCGCGCCGAGGCCGAGCTGGGCACTTCAGGGCGCGTGCTGATCCGTCCCTCGGGCACCGAGCCGCTGCTGCGGGTGATGGTCGAAGCGCGCGATGCCCTCATGGCCCGGCGGCTGGCCGAGGACATCGCCAGCTGCATCCCCAGTTGACCTGATCGACAACAAAACCGATGAGTTTCTACCGGCATCGGTTATAATTCGGTTCTTCGGAGTGTGGCGCAGCCCGGTAGCGCACCTGCTTTGGGAGCAGGGGGTCCAAGGTTCGAATCCTTGTACTCCGACCAATTAAAAAAACGGGTTGTCATTGACAGCCCGTTTTTCATTTCGCACTATCTTCGTTCAATCCTGCAATACCGACTGCCCATAGCTCAGCTGGATAGAGCAACGGCCTTCTAAGCCGTAGGTCGCACGTTCGAGTCGTGCTGGGCAGGCCAATCAAATCATTAGATTTCATCCGCTATGTGGATTGTGGCGAGCATGAGCAAAAGCATCTGTGCCTGCTGGCACCGTTCATGGGGGGCGTGCCACCGTTGGCAATCCTCTGGACTATTCATCCACTGCAAGCGTCCAGTAACGGGACGGCTGCAATATCCGGCCACGACATTCACAAAACCCAGCGCTGCTGGATTTTGTCCTTTCTCGTTATCCGCCGACGCTCAATTTTCCATCTAGCTGG
>JBILCO010000153.1:0-5734 GCA_044353075.1 Burkholderiaceae bacterium | reverse complement strand
CAAAAAAATCGAATTTGTTTCTGCCGACCACCAGAACAAAGCCGACATCGCCGCCAGCAAAGCGCGCGAATGGTTCGACCAGCAGGGCGTCGACATGCTGATCGGTGGTACCAACTCCGCGACCAGCCTGGCTATGGCCAAGGTGGCTGCAGAAAAGAAAAAGCCTTTCATCGCCATTGGCGCCGGCACATCGCGGCTGACCAATGAAGAATGCACGCCTTACACGATTCATTATGCGTATGACACCGCAGCGGTAGCCCGCGGTACCTCGGGTGCACTGGTGCAGCAAGGACAAAAGGACTGGTTTTTCCTGACGGCCGACTATGTGTTCGGCATGTCGCTGGAAAAAGATGCGGCCTTTGTGGTGAACAAAAACGGCGGTCGTGTGCTGGGTTCGGTACGTCACCCGCTGGCGGCGTCTGATTTCTCTTCATTCCTGTTGCAGGCGGAAAAATCCAAGGCGCAGGTACTCGGTCTGGCCAATGCCGGTGGCGATACCGTGAATTCCATCAAGGCAGCGGCAGAATTCGGCATCAACAAAAAAATGAAGCTCGCCGGTCTGCTCATGTTCGTCAATGACGTGCACGCCTTGGGTCTCGAACTCACACAGGGTATGTACCTGACCGATGGCTGGTACTGGGACACCGATGAGGAAACGCGCGCTTGGTCCAAGAAATTCATGGATAAAAACAAGAAAGCGCCTTCCATGTTGCACGCCGCTGATTATTCGGCCACCACGTTCTATCTGAATGCGGTCAAAGCGCTGGGTAACGAAGACGGTGACAAAGTCATGGAGAAGCTGAAATCCACGCCTGTAAACGACTTTTTCGCCAAAAACGGTATCGTCCGTCCCGATGGCCGAATGGTGCATGACATGACCCTGATGCAGGTGAAGTCACCGGCTGAATCCAAGTATGCGTGGGATTATTACAAGCCCGTTCAGGTGATTCCCGGTGATCAGGCTTTCATGACCAAAGCCGAGACGCAATGCGCGCTCTGGAAATGATCGGTGCTTGATAGAATCAATGGCGCGGTTTTCCGCGCCATTATTTTTTCAGCGTGTCCCTAAAAAATTTCCTGGTTTATTGAGTCAGCGGTTTTTATTGAATTCACCCTCATGCAGGTCACGTCATGAAGAAATTATGTTTTCTGCTGCTGATACCCTTACTGGCAAGTGCCGACAATCTCCCCAATGGTTTTGAAGGCTTGCGCTGGACCCAGCCGCTGGCGGCCTTGCCCCAGGCAAAGAAGCTGGTCGAAACGCCGCTGTATCAATGTTATCGGAGTGGTGAGGGCGTAGCCCAGGTCGGCGCGACGAGTGTGTCGAACTTGCGGCTGTGTTTTTCGGATGACCGCTTCTATTTCGTGCAAATGGAATTTGTCGGAGAGAAGGAATTCGCTGCGCTGTTGGACTATGCCAAAAATCAGTGGGGCGTCCCCCGGCCCGTCCAGCGCACTGCCGAAACCTATGCGTGGGGTGGCGGCGAGGAAAAAATCTACGTCGAACTTGAATTCAGCAAACTCGATGATCGGGGCACCCTGGCTTATGTCTACCTGCCCATCTTCCGGGAGACGCAGGAAGCCGGTCGTCGGGAGCGCAAGAGCTCGTCCCGGTAAGCTGTCGGCAGTATTCGCCATGGTTGACCGTGGCCTTGTTGCTCCAAGAAAAGTTTCCTCGAGGGAATTTTGATAATTCTCAATGATCTTGCATAATCGAAACAACGGGTAGGTGATTAATATCACCGATGACCGCACCGATTGTTGTCACCCTTAGTTTTCGATGCTGACCTCTTTTATTTTTCCGACTACCGAATATCGGCGCGCCAACGCTCAGATCGCTTTGATCTGGGCTTTCACGTGCGCGCTATTGCTGGCTGCGATGTGGGGGGCTGCCGCATTCAAAATTCAAAGTGATCAAATTTTATTGATTCAACAGGCTGAACGAGATGCTTGCGCACGCGCCAAAGCGTATGCCGAACAGGTACTCCGCAGCGTGGCGCAAATCGATCAGCTCTCGATGTCGATCAAATATCAGCGCGAGCGCAGGCCGGGCATGCTGGATCTGGAAGATCAGTTTCGCAACGGGGTTTATCAGAACGGTATTTATCCCGTGCTGATTGATGCGAAAGGCTATGCGCTGAGCAGCACGCGTAATCTGCCACGCGGCGCCTACATGGGCGATCTGGAGTTTTTCAAGCGCAATCGCGACCAGCCCCGGTCACAACTGCATATTCTGCCCCCGACACAGGGCCGTGGCGGCTTCAGCAATAAGCAGATCATTCGTTTTAGCAGGCGCCTCGATAAACCGGACGGCAGCTTCGATGGTGCGGTACTGATTGCGATTGAGCCCGAGTATCTTGCCGGATTCCAGGATGCGTCTTTGATGATGCCCGGAGATTTCGTTGCAGTACATTTTACGGAGGGCGCCTTGCTTGCGTCCAGAGGGGGCGCAACAGCGGTACAGACTTTTTATTCCGGCACCCCCTTGTTCAAAGGCGAGGAGGGCAAGCGTCATGAATCAGCAGAATTTTTCAGTGACAAGCAATCGCGTCTGGTTGGATGGCAGGTGTTGGAAGGCTATCCGCTGGTGGCCGTTGCTGCACTCAGCACAGCGAGTGTCCTCAAGCCTTACGCGTCAACGCAACGTACGTACATTGGGATCATCAGCCTGTTTAGCCTGCTGTTGGTCGGGGCTTGTTTCACGGGTGCGCTGAATCAGATTCGTAATGCGGCCCGCAAGCGACATGCAGCTCAGGTGCAAGCCACTTTCCGTCTGGCGGTCGATGGTGCGCGCGAAGGTTTTTATATGGTGAGTCCAACCTACCTTGATGATGGCGAGCTGAACACCTTGCCTATCGAAGACTGCAATGAACGGGCCGCAGAATTGTCAGGTTATACGCGCAGCGAGCTGGTGGGCAAGTGTTTCGCCGAACTCTACGAAGGCCAGGCGCTGGCGTCGGTGAAATTTTTTTTCCAGCGCGTGAAGGCAGAAAAATTTGTCGAAGATGAATTTTATGTCCCTGAAGGACGCCGCCACAAGAGCGGCTGGTTCCAGCGCCGCAGTGTACTCTCAGGTCAAGATATTGCAGTAACTGTGCGCGATATATCGGATGCCCGGCAGCAGGCACAAACGTTGGAAACTATGGCAACGACCGATGCCTTAACGGGTTTGCCTAATCGCCACTGGCTCAATAACGCGCTGCCCGGGATGTTGGAGCGTGCCCGTGAGTCCGGTCAAAAACTTGCAGTGCTGGCTATTGATCTGGATGATTTTAAAAAAATCAATGATTCGCTGGGGCACCGAACGGGTGACTTGTTACTGTCTTCGGTTGCCAAAGCCATGCGTCAGGCACTTCCGGAGCAATATCACCTCGCGCGTGTTGGCGGGGATGAGTTTTTCGGCATTCTTGAAAATCTGACTGATAGCGATGGCAGTACAGAGGCACGCGCGCTGCTGGATGCGATCATACGATCGGCTGCCGGAACGGTCTGGGAAAAATTTCCACTCGGCGCTTCTCTTGGTATCAGCCTTTATCCTGCGGATGGTGAAGATCTGCAGTCACTGATGCAGGCGGCAGATATTGCGATGTACGAGGCTAAATTTCAGGGTAAGTCGCAGTATCGACATTACGATGAAAAATACGCGCAAAAAATAAAAGACCGGATACTTCTGGAACGCGAACTTCAGCTGGCGATTCGGAATGATGAGTTCCTGATTTTTTATCAGCCACGCGCAGACGCGCGTACCGGTCAATTTTCCAGCATGGAAGCGCTAGTCCGCTGGCAGCATCCGGAGCGTGGTCTGATATCGCCGGCCGAATTCATTTCCGTGGCCGAGCAAACCCGTCTGGTGATTCCTCTGGGTGAACTGGTCGTTCGCAAGGTATGTGCGCAGATGGCCGACTGGCAGTCTCAGGGTGTCTCAATGAAATGTGTATCGATCAATGTATCGGCACTGCAATTGGTCGACGATAGTCTGCGTAAAGTGCTGCTCGCCTGCCTGCAACAATACGGTCTGCATTCATCACTGGTGGCGATTGAACTGACTGAATCCCGTATGTTGGACGAAGGAGGTGCTGCCATCACCGAGTTGCGTAAACTTCGCGAGATGGGTATCCAGTTGCAGATTGATGATTTCGGTACCGGTTATTCGTCACTGTCCCAGCTCCAGAGCCTGAGCATTGATGTGCTGAAAATTGATCAGTCTTTCGTCCGAAAGCTGGGCAAGGATTATCAAAGCGAGGCGCTGTGCCAAACCATTGTGTCGATCGGACGCAGCCTGAATATCGTCATCGTTGCCGAGGGAGTGGAAACTCCGCAGCAGCTGGAAAAACTGCAGCAAATGGGTTGCGACGAAGTACAGGGTTATTTGCTATCCAAGCCGGTACCGGCGGAGGAAATGCCGGCGCTCACTGGCCGGAAATTTTTCTGAGCGTTTTTAAAAAAGCGCTTTAAGTTTTTCAGCGTCCGGCTGGTGAATTACACCTTTTTCGGTAATCAGCGCAGTGACCAGTTCAGCCGGTGTGACATCAAACGAAGGATTCCTGACCTTCACACCCGTCGCCGCCCACTGACAATCACGAAAGCCAGTGACCTCCAGCGGCGAGCGTTCTTCAATCGGAATATCGGCGCCCGAGGCAATGGTAAGATCAATCGTTGACAGCGGGCAGGCGACATAAAACGGTATGCCGTGCCGGTGCGCGAGCACGGCCACCATGTAGGTGCCGATCTTGTTGGCGACATCGCCATTCGCCGCCACGCGGTCGGTACCCACAATCACGGCATCGACCTCACCCTGCGCCATCAGATGGCCTGCCATATTGTCGGTAATGAGGGTGACGGGAATATTTTCCTGCACCATTTCCCAGGCGGTCAGCCGAGCCCCTTGCAGGAAGGGACGAGTTTCATCGGCAATCACGGCAATACGTTTTCCTGCGGCGACTGCCGATCGAATCACGCCCAGTGCCGTACCGTGTCCCGCGGTGGCCAGTGCGCCCGCATTGCAGTGGGTGAGTACGCGCGCACCATCGGGCAACAACGCCGCGCCGGCCCTACCCATGGCCCGGTTAATTTCCACATCTTCGTGATGAATGGTCTTTGCCTCTTGCAGCAAAGCAGACGACAAGGCTGCCGTATTCGACGCGCGCTGCGCTTGCCAGCGCGCGCGCATGCGGTTCAACGCCCAGAACAGATTGACGGCCGTGGGACGACTGGCAGCGAGCACCTCAAAACCCCGTTGCAGCTGGCGGTCAAATTCTTCCAGCGGCAGTTCGCTCCGCTGATGCAGCGCATGCAGCCTTAGCGCCTCCAGTGCCACGCCATAGGCTGCCGCCACACCAATCGCCGGTGCGCCGCGCACGACCATCGTACGGATACCTTCGGCCACACTGGCGGCGCTGTCATAGGACAGGTATTCAAAGACGGCAGGCAGGCGGGTTTGGTCGATCATCTCCAGCCATTGTCTGCCTGCGGCACTCACCCAGCGCAGGGTGACAACGGCTTGATTTACTGCAGCTTGATGCACTGCCGCTTGAGTACTCGCTCCTTGCGTCATGCTAGTCCCCTTCGAATTCGCACAAAGCAAAGACCGGCAATCCTGTTTGTTCAAGGCGCTGTCGCCCACCGATATCCGGCAGGTCCACCAGGAAGGCACATTCAATGACGATGCCATTCATTTTTTGTACCAGCGTCGCTGCAGCGAGTGCCGTGCCGCCGGTGGCGAGCAAATCATCAA
>JBILCO010000296.1:0-2975 GCA_044353075.1 Burkholderiaceae bacterium | reverse complement strand
ACGCCCGTGATCTGCTCTCCTGAATGAGGGTTTCCCCAAAGCGTGGTTCTAGTGTTACAATTTCGGCCTTCGCGGCTGTAGCTCAGCTGGATAGAGTACTTGGCTACGAACCAAGGGGTCGTGGGTTCGATTCCTGCCAGCCGCACCATTATATGTAGCAAGAAAAACGGGTTACGCTCAGAAGGTGTAGCCCGTTTTTCTTGGGGCCGAAAGGATTGTCTTTTTGTCTGGCAGCGATTTGCTGCTGAGGATCAGTCAATCCGGCTCCAACGACAACAATAAACTCCGGAGGTCCGCAGTGAGACATTTCAGTGGTTCTATCATCGTCTCGGTTATCTGTCTGGCGCTTGCCGCCTGGTGGGGATTTGAACATGGCGGCGTTGCTGGTGCTGCGACTGCCTTTGGTATCGCACTGATACTCGGCATCATGGAAATTTCTCTGTCCTTTGACAACGCCGTTGTGAATGCCTCGGTGCTCAAAAACTGGGATGCCTTCTGGCAGCGCCTGTTTCTGACGGTCGGTGTGCTGGTCGCTGTCTTTGGTATGCGCCTGGTTTTTCCGCTGGTGATCGTTGCACAGACGGCCGGCCTGGGCGCCGCAGAAGTCTGGGACCTCGCCCTGAACAATCCCCATCAATTTTCAGCGCACCTGACCGATCATCATGACGAAGTGGCTGCTTTCGGTGGTGTGTTCCTACTGCTGGTGTTTCTGCACTTTATTTTCGACGAAGACAAAGAGCTGCACTGGTTTGGCCGTATCGAGGAAAAACTGGCCTCTTACGGCAAAATTCATGCGGTTCCGAATTGCATCGCGTTGCTCGTGGTGCTGGGCAGCATGGCGCTGGCTGACCAGGTCAATCATTTGGCTGTGCTCAAGGCCGGTGTCTGGGGCATCATCGTTTACGTCGGCGTAGACATTTTGAGCAACATTCTCGAGAAAACAGACGAGGGTGGCGGAGACCTCGCCAAGACCGTCAAGACCGGCAGCATCGGCGGCTTCCTGTATCTGGAGATACTGGACGCTTCCTTCTCCTTTGATGGCGTGATTGGCGCCTTTGCGATCACCAGTGATGTCGTGATCATCATGCTGGGTCTGGCGATTGGTGCGATGTTTGTGCGTTCAATCACGATCTATCTGGTCCGGCAGGGAACGCTCGATCAATACGTGTACCTCGAGCATGGTGCGCACTATGCGATTGGTATCCTCGCCCTCATCATGTTCATCTCCATCAAATACCATGTGCCTGAAATCGTCACGGGTCTGATCGGCATCGCTTTTATCGCCGCATCCGTGTGGTCGTCACTGCAATTCCGCAAGACGCAGCTTGCGGCCGAGGCTGAGCACTGAGATCAGGCTTTGTATGTGAATCCGTGATGCCGCAGTGGTAATGAGCGTATGCGTTTGCCGGTCGCCTTGAACAGCGCATTGACCATTGCGGGAATCACGCCACCAATCGGTGGTTCACCGACGCCTCCCCAGAAGCCGCCGGTCGGCACCAGCACCGGAATCACTTCCGGTGCGTGCGCCATGCGCGCCAGCGGATAGTCACCAAAATTACCCTGTACGACTCGGCCTTGTTCGATCGTGATGTCTTCGAACATCAGCGCCGATAATCCCCAGATCACACCACCTTCGATCTGTGCCTTGACCGCGTCCGGATGAACGATATGGCCGCTGTCAATCGCCACGGCCACACGTTTGACATCAATCACCGATCCCTTGCTGACCGAGAGTTCTACAGCCGCCGCTGTAAAGCTGCCATAGGAATCCACCACCGCGATACCGCGATGCACACCTTTGGCTGCGGGCTTGTCCCAGCCAATGGCTTTGGCGACCGCATCCAGCACCGCCTGATCTTTTTTACCTTCGAGCAGAGGTCGGCGGAACTGATAGGGGTCTTTACCTGCGGCATGCGCGAGTTCATCGATAAAACACTCGCGATAAAACGGATTATTGGTATGCGCAACAGCGCGCCAGAAACCCGGCGGCACATGCAGGTCACGCATCACATACTCATTGGTGAAATTTGGTACCGCATAAGGGTTGTCACGGAATACCCGAGTGTTGATCTGGTCAATGCCATCTTTCACAAACTGCGGATAAACGGTAATCGCAATCGACTGGTCTGACTGACGCACTTCCCAGCCCATCCAGTTGCCTTTGTCATCCAGACCGCCACGCAGTTTCACCAGCGTGACCGGGCGATAGCGACCCTGACGCATATCTTCCTCGCGCGACCACTGGAGGCGCACTGGTGTGCCTGGCATGGCTTTGGCGATTTTGACGGCCTGCTTCACAAAATCCTGATGCGGGCCACGGCGACCGAAGCCACCGCCCGCGTGCATTTTGTGGATATACACTTTGTCCAGCGGCATGCTGCCGGATTCCGATGCGGCTGCGGCCGAGGCTTCGCCGTTTTGCGTGCCGACCCAGACATCCAGCTGGTCGGCGGTGTACAGCGCCGTGGCGTTCTGCGGTTCCATCGTGCAGTGGTTCACAAAGCCCGTTGTGTATTCCGCTTCGAGCACCTTGTGCGCGCCGGCGAGTGCGCTGCGGGAATCGCCATCCTTGCGCGCGACCGGCGCATTGCTGGCTTCCAGACCCTCGCGCATATAGGCCATGATCGACTTGCTGGAGATTTTGCCTTTTTCGCCATTCTCCCATTCGACCTTGATCGCTTTGAGTGCCTTGTCGGCATGCCACCAACTATCGGCAACCACGGCGATCCAGTCCTCGGTCGCGACGACCTGTCGGAAGCCCGGCATCTTCTTCGCTGCCGTATCGTCATAGCGTTTCAGAAAACCACCGAACACCGGGCTTTGCAGGATGGATGCTTGCAACAGGCCGGGCAGACGCACATCGGCGGCATAGACTTGCGAGCCATTGACCTTGGCCGGTATGTCAAAACGCGCCGGTGAGGTGCCGATGATTTTCCAATCCTTCTTGTCTTTCAGGCGGGGCGCTGTTGGCACCG
>JBILCO010000150.1:0-5762 GCA_044353075.1 Burkholderiaceae bacterium | reverse complement strand
CGACCGGCGGCTGATCGGCGATCGAGTTAAGGCTTTGCGCGGCAAGCTCGATAAGCTCCAGCGCCAGCGCAATACACAGCGGCGTTCACGCGAGCGCAACCAGACTTTCTCGATATCTCTGGTCGGCTACACCAATGCGGGCAAATCCACGCTATTCAACAACATGACCAAAGCGGGGGTTTATGCAGCCAATCAGCTGTTTGCGACGCTGGATACCACATCCCGGCGCATGCATCTGGCGGGCGCCGGGAATGTGGTCATATCGGACACCGTCGGCTTCATCCGCGAATTGCCTACGCAGCTGGTAGCGGCTTTCCGCGCTACGCTGGAGGAAACGGTACATGCCGATTTGCTGCTGCATGTAGTGGACGGGTCGAGCCCTGTCAGGGACGAGCAGATAGACCAGGTAAATGCGGTGTTGCGGGAGATTGGTGCAGATCACATACCTCAAGTTCTCGTCTGGAACAAGATCGATCTGGCGGGTGTGCGCCCGGCAATCGAGCGTGATGAATATGATAAAATTCGTCGTGTTTTTGTGAGTGCACAATCGGGCGACGGGGTGGGCTTGCTCAGACAGGCAATTGCCGAATTTGCGCAGGCGGGTAGTGTGCCTGCAGCAGGCGATGCCCTGCAAGAGAAAACAGCTTATCCCGATGACAGCTTGCTCCCAGATAGTGTATGAAGCAGCATTTTCGCGCAGCTTGCGCTCACGAATCACTACCGTTAGCTTTCTTTTTGCCAGCAGCGTTTCACTGACGACTAAAAACACCTTACGCGGAACGCCATAGCATGCTCGAATCAATCTTCAGAAAACTTGGCCTGAAATTCTCGTTGAACGATCCTCGTTGGGGTCGTGGTTCTCAGGACAACGAACAGGAGCCGCGTCAGAACGACAAGCGGCCCGGCGATGGTCCACCTGACCTCGATCAGTTGTGGCGCGACTTCAATCAACGCTTGAACAAACTTTTCAATGGTCGTGGCGGTGGTCGTGGCGGCGATGGTGGCGGCACGCCTGGCGACGCGCGAGGCGCAGGTATCAGTGCAGGCATCGTCGCGCTGGTGATGTTCTTTCTCTGGCTGGTTAGCGGATTTTTCATCGTGCAGGAAGGACAGACCGGTGTCGTTCTGACCTTCGGCAAGCTCAGTCATTCGACGCCCCCGGGTTTCAACTGGCGCTGGCCCTATCCGATCCAAGCGCACGAAACCGTGAATGTCTCTCAGGTTCGGACGGTTGAGGTGGGTTACCGCAGCAATGTGCGCAACAAGCTCGCACGCGAATCGCTGATGCTGACCGATGACGAGAACATCATCGATATTCAGTTCGCTGTTCAGTACCGGCTCAAGAACGCAACCGACTGGGTTTTCAATAACCGCGAGCAGGAAGAAACCGTCAAACAGGTGGCAGAAACGGCGATTCGCGAAATCGTCGGCAAGAACAAAATGGACTTCGTTCTCTACGAAGGCCGCGAAAAAATCGCTTTTGATACCAGCGCGCTGATGCAGCAAATCCTTGATCGTTACCGTACCGGTGTGATGGTCACTAACGTGACCATGCAGGCCGTCCAGCCGCCCGAACAGGTGCAGGCATCTTTTGACGACGCGGTGAAGGCCGGTCAGGATCGCGAGCGACAAAAGAACGAAGGTCAGGCGTATGCGAACGATGTGGTGCCCAGAGCCCGTGGTGCAGCATCGCGTCTGCTGCAGGAGTCCGAAGGTTATCGTTCCCGCGTGATCGCCAATGCCGAGGGTGAAGCCTCGCGCTTCACCAAGATTCTCGCCGAGTACCAGAAGGCGCCAGGCGTGACTCGCGATCGTATGTACATCGAAGTCATGCAACAGATTTTTGCCAGCACGACCAAGGTCATGATTGACACCAAAGCCAATAACAGCATGATCTATCTTCCGCTGGACAAACTGATCGCACAAACAGCGGCCGAGTCGGCGGCCGGTACGCAAAATGTGCAGCAAGCGCCGTCTTCATTAAGCGATTTGATGCCTCCGGAGCCGTCCCGGCCGGAACCGCGCAGCCGTGATTCACGCAGCTCACGTGATCGGGAGTCCCGCTGATGAACCGCCTCGTTTCCTACATTATCGCCGGCGTCATAGCGCTGACCATTCTGATGTCCACGCTGTTCGTCGTGGACCAGCGACAGTTCGCGATTGTTTTCGCACTGGGTGAAGTCAAGCAAGTCATCAAGGAACCCGGTCTGCACTTTAAACTGCCGCCGCCTTTCCAGAATGTGATTTTTCTCGACAAGCGTATCCTGACGCTCGACACGCCCGAGGCGGATCGGTTTATCACCGCCGAGAAAAAGAACATCCTCGTCGATGCCTACGTCAAATGGCGCATTGTTGATCCGCGTTTGTACTTCATCAGCTTCGGCGGTGACGAGCGCCGTGCACAAGACCGCATGGCTCAGATCGTCAAGGCAGCGCTGAACGAAGAAATTACCAAACGCACCGTGCGTGAAGTTATCTCCGGTGAGCGTGGCAAAGTCATGGACGCGATTGCCTCCAAGGTCACTGAAGAGGTCAAGCAGATCGGCGGTCAGATTGTCGATGTGCGTCTGAAGCGCGTTGATTATGTCGAGCAAATCAATAATTCGGTGTACGAGCGAATGAAGTCCGAACGCGCACGCGTGGCCAATGAGCTGCGCTCCACCGGTGCAGCCGAATCCGAAAAGATTCGTGCCGATGCGGATCGCCAGCGTATTGTGATTCTTGCCGAGGCCTACCGTCAGGCCGAGGGCGTCCGCGGTGAAGGCGATGCGAAAGCCGCGCGTATCTATGCGCAGGCCTTCGGGCAAAATCCGGAGTTTTACAAATTCTCGCGCAGCATCGAGGCTTATCGCGAAAGCTTCAAGACCCGCAGCGATGTGCTCTTGATCGATCCGAATTCGGAGTTCCTGAAATACTTCAAGGCCCCCGGCGGCGCTCGCAAATAGAGCACGTCGTGGCCGCTGCCTTGCTGATGGCCCTCGGCCTGTTATTCGTACTCGAGGGTTTGTTTCCTTTTATCGCTCCCGAACGGCTGTCTGACGGCCAGATCCGGTTTTTTGGGCTGACCGCGATACTGTTTGGTATCCTTCTGCTCGCCTTCCACCATTTCACTGCTGACGCCTGATTTTTCATGCCTAACTGGCTACTTCCCGAGAATATTGCCGACGTCCTTCCTTCTGAGGCGCGCAAGACCGAAGAGCTGCGCCGTCGGCTGCTTGACCATTTCCGACGCTATGGCTACGAGCTCGTCATGCCGCCCATGCTGGAGTATGTCGACTCCCTGATGCCCTTCACCGATCAGGACATGGACCTGCGCATGTTCAAGCTGGTCGATCAGCTTTCCGGCCGTACCATGGGTTTGCGCGCTGACATGACCACCCAGGTCGCCCGTATTGATGCTCATTTGCTCAACCGGTCGTCTGTCACCCGGCTGTGCTACGCGGGCAGTGTGCTGCATGCGCGTCCCTCGGGCTTTCATGCAACGCGCGAACCCTTGCAGATCGGCGCGGAGATCTATGGCCATGCCGGCCTGGAAGCCGACGGCGAAATTCAGGCTCTTGCACTGACTTCATTGCGGCTGGCCGGTTTGTCGGAGGTCACGCTTGATCTCTGTCATGCCGGGATTCTGAAGGGCATTCTCGACGGTGACGCTGTCGCAACCAAGCAGCAGGGCGCCATCGTTACGCTCTTGCGTTCCAAGGATGTGCCGGCGCTGGAGGCACTGTCGGCGTCATTTTCCGAGCGCGTAAAAAACGCGCTGCGTGCCTTGCCCGAACTGCACGGCGATCTGTCGGTGCTCGATCGCGCCCGCAAAATCCTGCCGGCCAGTGCCACCGTCACCCGCGCACTGGATGAACTGGCGCTGCTTGCGCAGTCGGCGGGCGAGGTGAGAGTCAACATTGATCTCGCCGATCTCTCGGGCTATCAGTACGAGACTGGCGCGATGTTTGCGATCTACGTTGCCGGCTTGCCGAACGCGGTGGCGCGTGGCGGTCGCTACGATCATCTCGGCGAAGCCTTCGGACGCGCGCGGCCTGCGACCGGCTTTTCGATGGATTTGCGTGAAATCGCGCGCCTCTTGCCCTCGGCATCGCCGGCCAGTGCGGTCCGTGCGCCCTGGGGCCGCGAGCCCGAACTCACCGCTTTGATCGCGCGTCTGCGGGCTGAGGGTGAAATCGTCATTCAGTCATTGCCGGGACACGAGAATGATCAGCAGGAATTCGATTGCGATCGCGAGATCGTGGCCGAGCAGGGAAAATTCATTATCAAAAAACAGAATTCACAAGGTTCGTAAAACATCATGGCTAGAAATGTGGTTGTCATTGGCACGCAATGGGGCGACGAGGGCAAGGGGAAGGTCGTCGACTGGCTCACCGATCATTCGCAGGGTGTCGTGCGTTTTCAGGGTGGTCACAATGCCGGCCACACACTTGTCATCGGCGGACAAAAGACGGCGCTGCAGCTGATCCCCTCGGGCATCATGCGTGCCGGTGTTGCCTGCTACATCGGCAACGGTGTGGTTTTATCTGTGCCGGATCTTCTGCGTGAAATCGACAAACTTGAAGCCTCCGGCATTCAGGTCTCCAATCGCCTGAAAATTTCCGAAGCCTGTCCCATCATCCTGCCATATCACACGGCACTCGATGCCGCGCGCGAAGCTGCGCGTGGTGATGCCAAGATCGGCACCACCGGTAAAGGCATTGGTCCGGCCTATGAAGATAAGGTCGCTCGTCGCGCCATTCGCGTTGCCGATCTGTTGAATCAAAAACGTTTTGAAGAAAAACTGCGCGATAACCTCGACTATCACAACTTCGTTCTGGTCAATTACCTGAAGTCGCAGGCGGTTGATTTTCAAAAAACCTTTGATGACGCACTGACGACAGTGGATCGCATTCGCCCAATGGTCACGGACGTCTCCAGCGCGCTGTACGCAGCGCACAAAGCGGGTGCCAACTTGTTGTTTGAAGGCGCGCAGGGCAGTCTGCTTGACGTCGATCACGGTACCTATCCCTATGTCACCTCGAGCAACTGCGTTGCGGGTAATGCCGCTGCTGGTTCCGGTGTTGGCCCGAACATGCTTCACTATGTATTGGGCATCACCAAGGCCTACACCACCCGTGTTGGCTCGGGTCCGTTCCCCTCTGAACTGTCGACCGATCATGGCGTCGGTAAGCATCTGTCAGCGGTCGGTCATGAATTCGGTACCGTCACCGGTCGCGCGCGTCGCTGCGGCTGGTTTGACGCCGCATTGCTCAAGCGCTCCGTGCAAATCAATGGCGTCTCCGGCATGTGTCTGACCAAGCTCGATGTGCTTGATGGTCTTGAATCACTGAAAATCTGCACTGGCTATCGTTTGAATGGCAAACAAGTCGACATCTTCCCGTCCGGTGCCGAAGAAGCAGCGGCTTGCGAACCGGTTTATGAAGAGATGCCCGGCTGGAAAGAACCCACCGTGGGTGCCAAATCCATGAAGGATTTGCCTGCCGCGGCACGTGCCTATGTCGAGCGCATTGAAACGCTGGTGGGTGTGCCGATCGACATGGTTTCGACAGGACCGGATCGCGAAGAAACTATCGTCTTGCGCCATCCGTTTGCCTGAACCACGCGTCAGTCATGCCCGTGCATCAGACCGAGCATCGCTGGATATCGTGGGATGACTACCATCGCGCCATAGAGTCACTGGCCCAGGTCGTTCATCATTCCGGATGGCAGTTTGATCAGGCGCTGTGTCTGGCCCGAGGCGGGCTGCGTGTAGGTGATGT
>JBILCO010000149.1:0-5790 GCA_044353075.1 Burkholderiaceae bacterium | reverse complement strand
GATAAGAAAACCGTTTTTGATGATGTCTCGGAAGGTGCCGATATCCTGACCGTGGGCCGCTTTGAAATGTCATCGCGCGCCTATCTGGGCCGTTTCAATTTCAAGGGCGGCGATCAGCAAAAACTGGTGGGCAATCTGTCGGGTGGCGAGCGCGGCCGTCTGCACATGGCAAAGACTTTGCTCATGGGCGGCAACGTTCTGATGCTGGATGAACCCTCCAACGATCTTGATATCGAAACCCTGCGCGCACTGGAAGACGCCTTGCTCGAATTCGCCGGCAGCGTACTGGTGATCTCGCACGATCGCTGGTTCCTCGACCGCATCGCTACGCACATTCTGGCGTTCGAAGGCAATTCGCAAGTGACTTTCTTCGACGGGAATTATCAGGAATACGAAGCGGACAAGAAAAAGCGCCTTGGTGAAGAAGGCGCGAAGCCGAAGCGTATTCGTTACAAGCCGCTGCGCACCTGATTTACTGGCCGGGAGTGATGTTGGCAGATGATGAGTTGCCAACATCACTTACAGAGCAAACTGCGCCGTAGCTGCGAAGTAGGTCTGCGACTTCTTGATGGCCATCAGCGAGCGCGATATCAAGCGCCCCACCAGACGGCCCTTGAGGGGCCAGCTGACTTTCAACAAAGCCATAGTCGAGCAATAATTGCACAACTTCTTTGTGCCCACCACGTGCCGCGGAGATCAAAGCATTCCCTCCTGAGACGCTCTTCGCTTGTATCAGTGCGGCGCCATGAATTGAATTCAGTAAAGTCTTCACTACCTCTGCTCGCCCTTTGAGTGCAGCAGCCATCAGCGCATTTTCTCCAAGCTCGTCTCTATAATGCGCCAGCATCGATGCGAACGAGGATTGCAACAACACTTGCACCGCGGCCTCATGTCCGTAGTAAGCCACATACGTCAGCGCATTAAATCCTTTTTGGGATGTGCCTTGCACAAGCTGCTCCGCAAAGGGAGAATCGAGCAGCATCTGCACTGATTCTGCGCGCCCTTTCTTGCAAGCGCGCAGCAATACGTTTGCGCCGTGCTGGTTTTTTCCTGCCGCAAGCCACCTCGCAAAGCGAGACTCCAGCAGCACCCGCACCACATCCACATGTCCTTGCTGTGCTGCATACATCAGCGCATTGCATCCATCTGGCGCCTTATAATTCGCCAGTTTTTTTGCATAGGGTGATGCGAGCAAAAGCTTTACTACACCTACATGCCCCTGATATGCAGCAAAGGCCATCGCTCTAGCCCCGGGATGACTACTATCCTTCGTAAGTATCTCTGCACAGGATGACGACAACAAAAACTTCACTGTCTGCTCATGGCCGTATGTTGAGGCAAGTGCCAGCGGGTGACTCCATTTTCTTTCTTTCTCCTTCACCGATGCCGAAACCTGCTCCTTTGCCGAGCCGAGCCCCAACAAAAGTGCAACACTGACCACTGAACCTTGTTTTGCAGCAAGGCTCAAAGGCATCAGGCCTGATTTGGACTTCTGCATGGCCATCTCACTGCTGGAGGATAGATTCAGCAAGCGATCTTGTGTCAAGAGATCATTTTTTTCGATGGCGTGAAATAAGGCATTTTTACCTTCCGCATCAGCCACCATCGCGATCTCGCTCGCGCCTGGGCCATTCAAAATATCTTGTATAACTTCGTTTTCATTTGCAAGGATTGCTGCGTGCAGCTCGTCTGCTTTTTGGGCAATCAAGGCCTGAGTCGAATTTTCATTCGCAACTCCCGTCGAGGTCGCGGCAGTTGGTAGCTGTGGTGGAACTGAAGCATGACTATCAGGAGCGCTTGGCCAGACAACACGGATTAAGGGCCGCTGCGCAATCGTTCTCATGACTGGACGCACCTTCGAAGTGTCATCAGCTAGCGTCGCGGCATTTATTTGACGATCTAAATTCTGAGGACGAGAGAACGGTTGAAAGGCAGACTGTTTGTGGCCAAAGCTTTGGTCGAAGCTACGTTTCATAATAATTTCTCTCCATAAAATTGAATTTTTATGAGTCAATGATTTCTGACAATAGTTCCCACTTGCATCTGATATTTTTGTTTGGCTTTATGTTCTCGGAACTGAAACAGACTTACATCGCGGCACTTGACAGCAGCAGGTCCAAGATGGTCGCGTGTCTTGTCGATGCGCACGGCGTCAAGCCGAAATGTATTCGTTACAAGCCGCTGCGTACCTGATTTATTGGCTGGGGTCAGTCGGCGTCATCGACTGACCACCAACCTTGCTCTGCGTCGCAACAGCGCCATATCGAATCAACACCTCCGCTACGGTTAAAAAGCCTTTCTTAATGACGTTGTCGATTGTGCTGCGCTCACAATAAATACCGGCCAGCTGTTCCTCTACAAAACCAAATTCAAGCAAAGTGTGGGTCACTGCTGGATAATTTTTAAACGCAGACAGCATCAGCGCATTCAATCCCCGGTCGTTCCTTTGTTTCACCAGTGCTTCCGCATAATCTGATTCCAACAGAACCCTGACTACACCCTCATGTCCCCCTTGTGCCGAAATCATCAGTACATTAAATCCATCCTTACCTTGTAACATCGCAGCAGCATAAGGCGACGCCAGCAAAATACTGACTACTGATTCATGGTCTTTATTGGCCGCGGCTAACATCGCATTCACTTGCTTGTTAGGGCTGCATTGGGTCAGCTCTGGAGCATACGTCGATGCGAGCAAAGCCTTGACCACGCGAGCATGCCCATGCCATGCCGCTATCGCTAGCGCATTGAAACCTTCCTTGGTCTCGCCTTGTGCCAGTGCTGCACCATAGGGTGACTCCAGTAAAATTTTGATCACTGCCTCATGACCATTTGCCGCAGAATTCACGAGCGGATTAAAAGGAATCTTTTCAGGATAAACGTGCTGGTTCGCCACATTGATCTCCAAGATCCGAATCACCGCAACGACTGCCCCCATTCCCGCAGCAAGGCACAAAGGGAACATCTCAGCCTTGGATTGCTGCATAACCAATTTGCTGCTACTGGCCAGTGAACATAAATGGTCCATCGTCAGAATGTCATTTTTTTGAATGGCATAAAACAAGGCATTTTTACCTTGATCATCCGTCGCCACCGCAATCTCGCTGGCGTCCTGACCACACAAGATGTCCAAGATCAAACCGCTGTTACCCGTCTGAATTGCTGAACGCAATTCATCAGCTTTGGCAGCAATGCGCTCCTGATCAAAATTTGCGATCGCCTCCTGTGGCGACGTCGATGCTGCCAAACCGCTGTTGGAAATATTCTGCTGAATAATATAGACAGGAACTCGTGGCGCAATGGACTTCATCACGGGTTGGCCAACCCCAAACCCGGGTATTTGCGTCGAGGGGTAGGATGGCGCGTCCACTCGAGGTTTTTGTGGAACAGGCTGAAAAATAGACCGTGCTGAACCGATAGCGGTTTCTAAAGTGCGTTTCATGAGAATTAATCCGTAAAATTAGGCCCAGATGGGTAGGTGATTTTTAGCTTTAGTTCCCATGTATTCGATATGTCACTCAATATCAAAAATCTATGACGTCAAACGCCCTTCCCACGGCGGTCGCCGCCCTCGACATTGGCGGCACAAAGATGGCCGCCTGCATTGCCGATGCAAGCGGTCCGCTGCTGCGCGTGGTGCAGTCAACGCTCAAATCCGGTACGCCAGACGCCATCGCGCGTCAAGGATTGCGCCTGATAGACGAGTGCTGCCAGCAGCTGCAGATAGA
The DNA here is from genome assembly GCA_044353075.1 of Burkholderiaceae bacterium. Taxonomy (GTDB): domain Bacteria; phylum Pseudomonadota; class Gammaproteobacteria; order Burkholderiales; family Burkholderiaceae_D; genus Pernthalerella. The sequence goes on along the minus strand of JBILCO010000149.1, from coordinate 2,065 downwards.
TCCTGCTGCGTTGCAGTCCGTGGGTGTGAGCAGCTGCGGCCCGTTCGAGTTGCGTGACGGGGCCACCGGCATCATCCCGCCGAATCTGTGCGGTGGTCTGCCCAATGGTGACGATCTGCCGAACGACTGGACCTTCCTGCCGCTGGAGTCGGTGCTACGCGAGCGTTTTACGAAGATGAGCATCGCCAATGACTGCGTGGCAGCGCTGCACGGTGAGCGCACATTTGGTACGGCGCCCGAAAATTCGATCTATGTCACCTGGAGCACCGGCATTGGCTTTGGGCTCTGCGTCGATGGCCATATCCTGAGTGGCAAGGCGGGTAACGCCGGACATGCAGGACACATGCTGCTGTCCGACACAACTGAAGCCCTGTGCGGCTGCGGCAATCGCGGCGATCTGGAAGGCATGATCGGCGGGCGTAATTTCGGCAAGCACCTTGGCAAGCCGCTTGAGACCATCTTCCATGACGCGCAACAAGGCGATGCCCCTGCGCTGCAGGTTGTGCAGGAAGCTGCCCGCTGGTTTGGTCGCGCACTGTACAACCTGACGACCATTCTCGATACCGAAGCCATCTTTGTGGGTGGTAGCGTGTGGCGGCACAATGAGGCGCTACTGGCGCCGCTTGTGCAGCAGGAAATCACCCATCGATTCCCTGCACTCACGCGCGGCGTGACGGTACAAGGCACGACGCTGGGCGAACTGGTCACCGACATGGGCGCGTGCGCACTGGTAATACCCTCCGATTGGATCGCTGACTGGCGCGCGCATCGCCCCTGGGAGACGCTACGATCGATACCACTGGCAGATACCCGCTAAATCCCCAGACGAATACCTGCGCGAATACCCGCTCGAATACCCGCAGACTCGGGCCTCACGCCATTTACCCAAAGCCGCTACAATCCGGCGTCTAAAAACAATCACCGGAGATGGTGTGTCTTCCCTCTTTCCCGATCCGCTGGTCATTACCGGACTGGCCAAAAGCTTTGGCGCACGACGCGCTGTCGATAGCGTCAGCTTTGGCATAGCGTCCGGCGAATTTGTTGCGCTGCTGGGACCCAATGGCGCGGGAAAATCCACCTTGTTTCAGATGCTCTCGGGCTTGTTCGTACCGGATGAAGGCACTGCCGTCGTGGCCGGCGCCGATATCGGCCAGTCGCCCATTCCCGCACTGGCCAAGCTGGCCATCGTCTTTCAACAACCGGCGCTGGATCTGGATTTGTCGGTTGCGGCAAATATGCGCTTCCAGACTGATCTGCATGGCATTGCCCGCACCGAAGCAAAAACACGGATCGCGCACTGGCTGGAGCGTTTCGGGCTGACCGAGCGCGCTCATGAGACTTGCCGGCAGCTTTCAGGTGGCACGCGCCGCAAAGTCGAGCTGGCCCGCGCGCTGTTGTCTGAGCCTCAGTTACTGCTGATGGATGAGGCGACAGTCGGCATTGATCCTGCCTCGCGCGCATCGATACTGAGCGATGTAAAGACCTTGTGTCGCGAGCGCGGGATGGGCGTGCTGTGGGCAACCCATCTGGTAGATGAAGCCGAAGCCGCGGACCGCATTGTCGTGATGGCTGCTGGCAAAGTACGTTTCGATGGCACACCGAAAGAACTGATTAAACAAAGCGCTCACACGAATCTGACCGATGCCTTCCTTGATCTCACCCGTGCGGAGGGCAAACCATGAAGCTGCTGCATGCACGCCTGGCGCTGGCGGCCATTACCGGTCGCGAAATCCACAAATTTCTGCGTCAACCGGGTCGACTTGCCTCCTCTCTGGTCCGCCCCCTGCTGTGGATGGTGGTGTTTGCTGCAGGATTCCGGCAAATGCCGGATCTGGGCAATGTGATGCCGTTCAATCCGGACCTCGACTACCGTCTCTACATGGTGCCCGGGTTGGCGCTGATGGTGTGTCTGTTCAATGGCATGCAATCCTCGCTGGCCATGGTCTATGACCGCGAGATGGGTGTCATGCGTCTCTTGCTCACCGCACCGCTGCCGCGCGGCTATCTGCTGGCCTGCAAGCTCGCCGGTGGCGCTTTCTTGTCCGTGCTGCAGGCGCTGGCCTAC
>JBILCO010000148.1:0-5799 GCA_044353075.1 Burkholderiaceae bacterium | reverse complement strand
CCACATGCGAACTGCTTTGGCGATGAAGGGATCGGTATATTCGCGGTCTTCCAGCGTAATCATCCAGCGATCGTCATAGCGTGCGATACGACCGACGTCGACCAGCTCATCGATCAGGCCTGGCAAGGGTGTGGGCTGGCTCGTCAAAACTTCACGGGCTGTTTTGAAAGCATCGCGAAATTCCGATACCGAGCTTTTTGCGAGCACACAAAGCGAAGTGCCGCCGAAAACAATCAGTATCGCTGGCAAGTCGATAAAGCGCAGAAAGTCGCCACCGGTTGCGAAAGCAATCAGCAGCAGCGCACCAACAACACCCACAATACTTGCAATATCCATGATGGTTCTTAAGACCGACTGCACATTCGATTCAAGCAGAACGCAGACGGTATTTATCGATTTTTTCAATCAGTGTAGTGCGCTGCAAATTCAGCAGCCGCGCAGTTTTTGAGACATTGCCGTCCGAACGATCGAGCGCCTGCTCAATGAAAGCACGCTCGATTTCTGCCATGCGTTCCTTGAGCGAGAGGCCTTCCGGTGGCAATACCGGCCCCCCTTGGGCCAGCAGGATGATGTCCTCCACATGGTTATGCTCGGGCTCAGCGACGGTGACTGCTTCCGATAGCGTGGCGTCGTTGTCTCCGACGGCGAACATTTGCAATACGTCGGCGGCATGCGGCTCGTGGGTTTCAACCACCGCATCGCCACGCTCGAGCTGCAATTTCTGCAAACCCTTGGGCAGCATGGCGGCCGGCACACTGCGCAGCGACAGCTTTTGTCCTGAAAAGAGGGTCGAAAATCGATGAATCAAATTGGAGAGTTCGCGCACATTGCCAGGCCATTCGTAGGCCTTGAGGGCTTCGGCAAAATCGGCCGAAAAAGTCACCGCCGCACTTTTGTAGGCAAATTTATCGGCATAGTATTTTGCCAGCAGCAGAACATCGTCGCCGCGCTCGCGCAACGGCGGCGTAATGACGGGCAATACATTCAGCCGGTAGTACAAGTCTTCGCGAAAACGGCCCGCTGCAATCTCGACTTCAAGATCGCGATGCGTTGCAGCCACCACCCGCACATCGACTTCCACGGGTCGGGATGAACCCACCGGATCGACTGTACGCTCCTGCAGCACACGCAAGAGCTTGACTTGCATATCGAGTGACAGATCACCGATTTCATCCAGAAAGAGCGTCCCACCATGCGCGAGCTCAAAACGTCCGACGCGATCGGCGAGTGCTCCGGTAAAGGCGCCCTTGCGATGGCCGAACAACTCGCTTTCCATCAGCTCTTTGGGAATCGCCGCACAATTGAGCGGTACAAAATTAGCATCGGCACGTGTCGACTGGTAGTGCAGCGCCTGCGCGACCAGTTCCTTGCCGGTGCCGGATTCGCCGTTGATCATGACCGTCGCAGGGGAATCTGCGATGGTCTCGATCAGCTTGCGGATCTCGCGCATCGGTTGGCTGTTGCCAATAATGGGACTCGGCTGGCGCATGCGGTCGGCGTATCCTCGGATGATGGTTGGGCAGGATGGACTCCCCGTCCGCCCAAGAGCAGGCAGGGACAGTTCTCCAATGTTTCCTGATTGAAACATAGCATAGTGGAACTGTCAACGCAGGCTCCAATCGCTACCACAGCTCAAAATTGCATTTAATACAATCTAATCAGCGCTTCCTGCGGTGCGGAATCGCTGGTTTTAGAGATTGGAATGCGTCTAGGTTGGGAGTGTTTACAATGTCCGTCGCTGTTCACCCTCTTTTTACGGAGCCGACGACGCCATGAGCACGATTGCGCAACTGCGCCGCATTCTCAAAGACAGTCATACGATTGCCGTGGTCGGCTTGTCGGCAGACTGGTTCAGGCCCTCTTATTTCGCTGCGAAGTATATGCAGGAGCATGGCTACAAGATCATACCGGTCAATCCGAAATACACTGAAATTCTGGGTGAGCGCTGCTATCCCGACCTGAAATCCATTCCAGTCAACGTCGATATCGTCGATGTATTTCGAAAAAGTACGGATTGCCTGCCGATAGCACAGGATGCCGTGGCCATTGGCGCAAAAACACTGTGGCTGCAAATTGGTGTCATCAACGAGGAAGCCGGCCGGATTGCCGAAACCGCCGGCCTGGACGTGGTGATGGATCGCTGCGTCAAGATCGAATATGCGCGGCTCTTTGGTGGTCTGGGCTGGTTTGGTGTGAATACGCGCGTCATTTCATCCCGCCGACCTGCTTAATCATGCGCACGGGTGTCTTTTGGGCAGGGTACTCTCAACATCGCCCGCGGCATTTTGTTCAAACCGCTTAGTCTGACTTTTTCCTATCTACGCTATGTCCAAAGATCACGTTTACGACTTCGACACCCTCTGTCTGCATGCAGGTCAGATACCCGATGCAGCGACCGGCGCCAGAGCGGTGCCGATTTATCAGACGACGTCCTATGTATTTGACAGTGCCGAGCATGCGGCGAGCCTGTTCAATCTGCAAACCTTCGGCAATGTGTATTCGCGGCTCTCCAATCCCACGGTGGCAGTGCTGGAGGAACGCGTGGCAGCGCTCGAAGAGGGTCGTGCTGCGGTGGCAACCTCGAGCGGCATGGCCGCTCAGATGATTGCGATGCTCAACCTATGCGAAGCCGGTGACGAAATCGTCGCCGCGCGCACACTGTACGGCGGCACACATACCCAGCTGGATGTAAATTTCCGCAAGCTGGGTATCAACACGATTTTTGTCGATTCCGACGATCCTGAAAATTTCGCGCGTGCTATCACATCCAAAACCAAACTTCTGTACGCAGAAACCATCGGCAATCCATCCATGAACGTGTTGGATATCGAGAAAGTCGCTGCCATCGCAGCGCAAGCGGATCTGCCTCTGTTTATCGATAACACCTTCGCCAGCCCCTACCTGTGCCGTCCGTTTCAGTGGGGTGCTGCCATCGTCATGCACTCGGCGACAAAATTTTTAGGCGGACATGGCACGACCATGGGCGGCATCATCGTCGAATCAGGCAAATTCAACTGGGGTAATGGCAAATTTCCCACCATGACCGAGCCTTCGGCGGGCTATCACGGTGTGCGCTTTTATGAAACCTTCGGTGACTTTGGCTTCACGATGAAATGCCGGATGGAGGGATTGCGTACCTTTGGTCCGGCACTCTCGCCGATGAATGCTTTCATGCTGCTGCAAGGTGTGGAGACGCTGCACCTGCGTATGGAACGCCACTGCAGCAACACGCAGAAAATCGCCGAGTATCTGTCCTCGCATCCGAAGGTATCGTGGGTGAATTATCCAGGACTGAAGAACAACAAGTACCACGAACTGGCCAAAAAATACTTACCCCGAGGCGCCGGTGCTGTCTTGTCATTTGGTGTGAAAGGCGGTGCCGAGGCGGGACAAAAATTTATCGAAAACGTGGAGTTTCTCTCGCACCTGGCCAACATTGGTGATGCCAAGACGCTGGTGATTCATCCTGCATCGACTACGCATCGTCAGCTGTCGGAAGAGCAGCAGATCGCCGCTGGTGTACCACCTGATCTGATCCGTTTGGCAGTGGGTATTGAATCGGTGGATGACATTTTGTGGGATATTGATCAGGCGCTGTCGAAGACTTGATGTAGCGGTTGGCGCGGGCGCTATCGAAGACGTGATGGGTGGCTGAGTTATTGTCCTTCGGTGAAGCAACGACACTGGATCCCGGCTTTCGCCGGGATGACGTTTTTAGGACTGTTGACTTCAAAACCGTCATCACTTGCATGTGATGACGGTGGGAATTTTACAGTCGCCGAAACAAGTACGGTCATCCCGGCGAAAGCCGGGATCCAGTGTCTTTCGTTGAATACCAAAAAAATTATTGGGCGTCTTCAGTACCGCAACCAGCACACGCCGAGATTCCTCTGGCATACAGCATACTTAACCCTACCCCAACACCCGCTCCCCCAACCAAACACAAGCCATCAACAAAATACCGATCGACCCCCAGCGCTGGGTCAGCCTGACCACGCGCTCATTGCTCAGCACTGGCCAGAGCAGCAAACCAGCCACCAACACAACGACCAGCTGACCAAACTCCACACCCAGATTGAACGCCACCAGCGTTTCAATGAAATGCGACGAAGACAGACCCAACTCGCGCAGTCCATTGGCAAATCCCATCCCGTGAATCAAGCCAAAACCCAGCGCGAGTTTCCATGATTGTCTGCCCTCGCCGCCACGCAAATTGAGCAACGCGGAGATGATGATGGAGGCTGCAATAGCGGACTCGATCAGTTTGTCAGGCAAAGTAATCCAATCGAGTGCAGCAGCTGCCAGCGTGATGGAGTGCGAGAGGGTAAACGCTGTGACCACTTTGAGCGCATACATACCGACTGCGCGCCAACCCGAGTCTGCTGAAGGCGCTGACATGGCTGCTCCCGCTGGTACGGCTCTTGTAGCTGTTGTAGCTGACGCTGACGCAGGTGACGCTTCAGATACGATTGATTCCGACAACAAGACTGTTCCGCGCGCTGCGGCCAAACCCAGGCCGGGCAGCAGCAAGCACAACAGAAACAGCAGATGATCAGGCCCACTCCAGATGTGTAAAGCGCCTTCGCGCGCATAAGTCCAGAGAGCTTCGGCCAGTGCGATCTCGCGCAAGGGCAAACGCTGCACCGCATGTCGCGGATCAAGCACTGCGGTCGATTCCAGCGGTCCACTGTTGAGCTTCAGGAAAGCCCGTGCGACTTTTTCTTCTGCGTTGAAAAATCCATAACGCACCAACAGATAAGCGGCATTGGATGGCAATGCCGCTGCGGTATGTGTCTGACGAACATACAGCCCATCGTTATGTACCGTGACTTCCTGTGACTGAAAGGTCAGCGATAGTGGATCATCATCCACCTCCAGTGAGAGAGACTCACCCACAAGCGCTGCGAGCCTGTCACGCAGTTCTTCGAGTTCGTGCCGACGGATTTCCTTTTGCTGTTCAGGTGGTATCTGTAACAAGCTGTTCAGATCGCGCACAGCAAAATCAATCTGCACCGACACACCCGCCTCGGTGCTGCTGATACGCAGATAGCTATTGCCGGACTGGTGCGCTGCCGCCGTTAACGGCAGCAGCAAGACGATAAGCAGAGCGTGACATAACTGCCGCAGAAGACTCATGGGGATGACAAGGCTTCAAGGGTCGCCAGTTTGAGACTCGAGGGCCACTGACTACGAAATTTTTTTAATAACTCAGCGACACGCGTTTGGCATTTCGTCTTGGGCAAAGCAACCGAATCGAGTGCCTGCAGATAATGAAGACCCAAGATGAAATGAACTTCCTCGCTGTCGATCGCAGGATCACGCAGCGTCAACAGACTTTCGCCAAAGCCTATCATCTCAAGCAGACTTTCCTTGCTTTGATTAATGGGCTTGAGCGGATTATCGACAAAGCTGTCATAGAAGTGGTGTTTGAATAACAGAAATCGAGCAAGCGCCGCCTGCTTCCCGCGCGAGTCCAGCGCGAGTGATTCGCGATACGGCCGAGGATCGGATAGATACAAACGCGTCTGTGGCGATAACTGAAGTTTATTCGCCGAGGCATTGAGCATATTGACCAGCACGGACGTCTCGAGACCTTGTGTCTTACCGTGACTGATGATGTCTTCGTTAAGCAGTCCGCGTATTTCATCGAGAATTTTGCCCATCTCCAGCCAGGCATTTGCTCTGGCTGCGACTGGGCCATTGCCCTGCGCAGTACGCGTCAATTCATCCAGTCGGGACAAGTAGACTTTACGTGCGTCGGCGCTGATGGCATCGTGCGCCTCTACACTCATCGCCGAC
>JBILCO010000147.1:0-5808 GCA_044353075.1 Burkholderiaceae bacterium | reverse complement strand
CACCCGTTTTCATATTTTTACAGACCTTATTCATCAACCCCTCTGCCCATACTTCCGATGTTGCCAACCATTGAACAACGACTTGCTGTCGAACTCGCTGCACGCCATGAACAGGTCGCAGCGGCCATTGCACTGCTGGACGAAGGTGCGACCGTGCCCTTCATCGCCCGTTATCGTAAAGAAGCCACGGGCGGACTGGACGATATCCAGCTGCGTCTGCTAGAAGAGCGTCTCCGTTATTTGCGCGAACTCGAAAGTCGTCGTACCGCGATCATTGCCTCGATTGAAGAGCAGGGAAAGATGACGCCCGATTTGCTCAAGGCCATCAGCCTCGCGCAGGACAAAACCCTGCTGGAAGATCTCTATCTGCCCTACCGGCCCAAACGCCGCACCAAAGCGCAGATTGCGATGGAAGCCGGACTGGAACCGCTGGCCAATGCCCTGCTCGAGAATCCCGCGCTGGATCCCGAAGCGGAAGCGGCGAAATATTTACGCCCGCCTTTCACCACCGAACAGGGTGACAATCCCGGTGTTGCCGATAACAAGGCAGCACTGGATGGCGCAAGACAAATTCTGATGGAACGTTTCGCCGAAGATGCGGTACTGCTTCAAGACATCCGTGAGTACCTGACCAGCCATGGCGTGGTCGAATCCAAAGTCATCGATGGCAAGCAGGAGGCGGGTGAAAAATTTGCGGACTACTTTGATTATTCAGAAAATCTTTCCGGCATTCCATCGCACCGTGCACTGGCGCTGTTGCGGGGTCGGCGCGAAGAAATGCTCACGGTCATCCTGCGACTCGACAGCGAGGCAGAGAAACCGAAATGGGATGCACCACCCAATCCCTGCGAAAGCAAAATCGCTGCACGCTTTGGCGTGCGCCAGCAAAACCGGCCTGCTGACAAATGGCTGATGGACACCGTGCGCTGGGCATGGCGTGTGAAAATCTTCATGCACCTGGAAACGGAGCTGATGACCCGCTTGCGTGAAGAAGCTGAAGCCGAAGCGATCCGTGTTTTTGCACGCAATCTGAAAGATCTGCTGCTGGCCGCACCGGCAGGGCCGCGCGCGACGATGGGGCTCGATCCCGGCTTGCGCACGGGCGTAAAAGTTGCGGTCGTTGATGCGACCGGCAAGGTGGTGGACACAGCAACGATTTATCCGCATCAGCCCCGTAATGACTGGGATGGTTCACTGCACACCCTCGCTCTGCTGGCACGCAAGCATCAGGTTGCACTGATCTCGATTGGCAACGGTACCGCATCGCGCGAAACCGACAAGCTCGCCCAGGATCTGATCCGCCTGCAGCCTGAGCTCAAGCTGAACAAGATTGTGGTCTCCGAAGCGGGCGCGTCGGTGTATTCGGCCTCCGAATTTGCATCGCGCGAATTGCCCGAGCTCGATGTCTCAATTCGCGGCGCGGTATCCATCGCGCGCCGCTTGCAAGATCCGCTGGCCGAGTTGGTGAAGATTGATCCGAAATCGATTGGTGTCGGTCAGTATCAGCACGATGTGTCGCAGACCCGTCTTGCGCGCACGCTCGACGCCGTCGTCGAAGACTGCGTCAATGCCGTGGGTGTGGACGTGAATACCGCGTCAGCACCTTTGCTGGCACGGGTGTCCGGTTTGAATGGTCAGGTCGCGCAGAGCATTGTCAGTTTCCGTGACCAGAACGGCATGTTCAGCTCGCGCGCGGCTTTACGCAGCGTACCCCGATTGGGCGACAAAACCTTCGAGCAGGCCGCAGGATTTTTGCGCATCATGAATGGCGACAATCCCCTCGATGCCTCAGCTGTCCACCCGGAATCCTATCCGCTGGTGGACAAAATTCTGGCGGACATACAGCGCGATGTAAAAAGTGTGATGGGTGACAGTGCGCTACTGAAATCGCTGGATGCCAAACGCTTCGCTGACGAAAAATTCGGCGTGCCCACCATAGCGGATATTCTGAAAGAGCTCGACAAACCGGGGCGCGATCCGCGGCCGGCATTTGTCACCGCCAGTTTCAAGGAAGGTGTCGAAGAGATTTCCGATCTGCGGCCGGACATGATTCTCGAAGGTGTAGTGACGAATGTCGCTGCTTTTGGTGCGTTTGTGGATATTGGTGTTCATCAGGATGGTCTGGTGCATATTTCCGCGCTGTCTGACCAGTTTGTGAAAGATCCGCATACCGTGGTCAAGGCCGGACAAGTGGTCAAAGTCAAAGTGCTGGAAGTTGACCCCAAACGCAAGCGGATTGCGCTGACCCTGCGGCTGTCGGACAGCGCGCCTGCGACCGGCGGCGAACCCCGTTCGCGCCGCGCTGCGCCCGAACCGAGGATGAAGCCTCAGCGAGAAACGGCACCGGCAGGTTCAGCCATGGCCGATGCTTTCGCCCGGCTCAAGCGATGAGGACGGCTTCACGAGAGGGGCGATCGGGAGGGAATGTCGCTTTTTCCCTATAATGGCGGTGTTGTTCCAACTTACTTACAGAGGATTTATGAGCGACGTTCAATCCTGGATTAAAGAGACCGTGACTGGCCACCCCGTGGTGCTGTTCATGAAGGGCACTGCGCAGTTCCCACAATGCGGATTTTCGGGCCGCGCCATCGAGCTGCTGAAGGCTTCCGGCGTCGAAGATCTGGTGACGGTCAATGTGCTGGAAGACGAGGAAGTTCGTCAGGGCATCAAGGACTTTTCCAACTGGCCCACCGTCCCGCAACTGTACGTTAAAGGCGAGTTCATTGGCGGTGCGGACATCATTGGCGAAATGCACGAGTCTGGCGAACTGAAAACACTGCTCAAAGGCTGATCAGCGATGAAACGCCTGGTGGTCGCCATGACGGGTGCATCAGGCGCAGTCTATGGCGTGAGGCTACTTGAGCAGCTGCGAGAAACGCCGGGTGTGGAAACGCATCTGATGATTTCCGATGCCGCTGCGCTCAACCTGCACCATGAACTCGATCTCAAACGCAAAGAGATCGAAGCGCTGGCCGATGTCGTTCACAGCGTGCGCGATATCGGCGCCTGTGTGGCCAGCGGCTCATTTCACAGCGATGGCATGGTGATTGCACCCTGCTCGATGAAAACGCTGGCCTCGGTAGCCCACGGCATGTGTGACAACCTGATCACGCGCGCTGCCGATGTGATGCTGAAGGAGCGCCGCCGTCTGGTGCTGATGGTGCGAGAAACGCCGTTCAATCTGGCGCATCTGCGCAATATGACCGCAGTGACCGAAATGGGCGGCATTATTTTCCCGCCGCTGCCAGCGCTGTACCAACGGCCCCGGACAGTGGCCGAGATGGTGGATCACACAGTCGGTCGGGTGCTTGATCTGTTCTCGATCGAACAGTCACTGGCGCCGCAGTGGCAAGGACTCAAGGCCGACCGGCCACAGTGAGCTTCATTGCGCTTGTCCGTCAGGCGACGATGCTTGAACGCCGACGCAGAGAAACTCAGGTGCGGTCGGGCTGAGGTTCGCTTTGTTGATCCTTCTCCCGCGTCGATTCTTGCGGTTTAGCCGCGCGCATCACCTCCACCATGCGTTCGACCGCATCGGTAAAGCCACTCATTGAGAATCGGCTCAGCTTGAATTCACCATTGGTCAATGGAAAAGCGATCCCGATCGCCGGCGTTTTCGTAAACGCCTCATTCAGATACGGTGTTCCGGCAAACCAGTAGAGCATGACCTCGCCATTGGCCGTGGCCATGGGCTCACAGACCGCTTCAACCGGAACGGCACCCACATCGGTGGTCAGCATCAGCGGGTAATTGACGCCGGACTCGCAATCGAGGCCATTGGCAAAAAAATATCGACAGCTGTCATTGCCGCACAACATGCCAAACAGGGACTGACCATTTTCATGGGTGCTCGCCTCGCCCGTCCCTTCCATAAATTGCGAAGTCCAATCGCCGTGCTCGGCGCGGTCTTCCGCCGCGACGGGCAGAACCACAGAAAAAATCAGGACGAGTCCGGCCACAAGCCGATGCAGCTTGTCTCCACCCATCGCGTATCGACGCATGACATCTCGCCGCATCATATCTGTCCGCATTACCTCTCCATTTCGTCAAAACCCTACAAATTTACCATGCAGAACAACAGGCGGAGGCGCCCTTGGGGATCGGCCCGAATGCTCCGTCACCCTGCCAGCAATATCACTGAACCGGCAGTCATGCTCACAGAATGTCCAGCTTCACTGACCCAAGGCTACCGATCTCGATCTCCACCCGATCGCCGGCATTGAGCCATTGTGTTTCGACCACGCTGCCCAGCATTACGAACTCGCCCGCCTTGAGGCCCGGAAGACCATGTTCGGCCTGCGCGTTGGCCAGCCAGGCCAACGCATTAAGGGGGTGGCCCAGCACCATGGCGCCGACACCCCGCCCCACCTCGATGTCATTGATGATGGCGCGTCCGGTCAGCGCAGCAAGATCTAGATGACGCCAGTCGGACACCGGCTTGCCTAATACACAACCGGCATTGAAAAAATCATCAGCAACCAGTGTGGGTATACCCAGCGTCCGATAATTTTCATAGCGCTCATCCACCAGTTCAATGGCCGCCATGACTTCTGCTACCGCAGGGGCGACGGTTTCACGGGTATAGGGCAAGGACTGGGGGGGTAAATCTTTCGACAGACGGACTGCGATTTCACACTCCATGCCGATTTTCACGAAACCATGGCGCGGCACGCGACCGTGTTCGTGCATGACCGTTTTGCTGAAAATGCGCCCGGCACACGGATGATTAATATTCACGAAGGCCTGCATCACCGGTGTCGTGCAACCAATCTTGTGGCCGACCAGGTCACCCAAGCCGGCATCAATTAGCCGCGTATTGATCGCCGACTGAATCGCATAACCCTCAGTGACGGTGTGCGGCGCCATATCCTCGGGCAGCGCCACGATCGGTGTCAGGGAGAGTCGTTGCCTGATCAGCTGCTCAGCCGCATGTTGGATTGCATTTTTCAAAAGATTTCTCCAGTCATTATTTTTTCTTTCAAGGTCCCGATGGAGTCTAACAAAAACGAATGCTCAAGCTGATTTTTACAGGGCCCCGAACTCACGATTTCAAAAAAGCACGCTGCTGTATTTTTCAGTCGTCGATATCGGAATTTTCATGCATATACCGGGAAAAAATGTACCGGTCTTCAGGGTTATAATCCGCCGTTTTCTTTCATTAACCATAAGCAAGAACCTGTCTCGTTAGGTCGATGGCAAGGGTGCAGCAGGGAATTCGGGCTGCATGCAGTCCGCCTGCGGAACGGCACTGGCATGCAAGCCCTTGCGTGCCCTGCAAGAGATGCCAACGCCGCAAGCGGCCTAACGAGATAGGTTCTAAGTGACTCGGAGATATTCATGAGTTCTATCGTCAAACAAGCGGGCTGGATAGCGCTGGCGCTATTGGGCGCTTTTGCACTGGGTACCGTGGCACTGTCGCGCGGCGAGACCATTAACGCGCTGTGGATTGTGGTCGCTGCCGTCGCAGTCTATCTGATTGGTTACCGTTTCTATGCGCGCTTCATTGGTACGCATGTGATGCAGCTGGATGCGAATCGCGCCACGCCTGCGGTGCGGCTCAATGACGGCCTCGATTACGTACCGACGAACAAGCACGTCTTGTTTGGCCACCACTTTGCGGCGATTGCCGGGGCAGGCCCGCTAGTGGGTCCGGTGCTTGCTGCGCAAATGGGTTATTTACCCGGCATGATGTGGATTCTGGCGGGCGTGATTCTCGCAGGTGCAGTGCAGGATTTCATGATTTTGTTTATTTCCACGCGCCGCGATGGCCGCTCGCTGGGTGACATGATCAAATCCGAACTCGGTATC
>JBILCO010000247.1:0-3618 GCA_044353075.1 Burkholderiaceae bacterium | reverse complement strand
TCATTCCTCGGATCGATTCGAAATCGCGCCCGGTATTCGCGGGCTGGTGATGGTGGTGTTCTCGCTGCCTTCGTTTCCTTATGTGTTCAAGGCGATCAAGGACAGTTTTCCGCCGCCCAAGGAAACGACACGTGCGTTGGTCAAGGAAAAATATCAGCTCGTCAAATGCCATGATCGCGTTGGCCGCATGGCGGACACGCTCGAGTATTCTGATGTCGCCTTTCCTCGATCACGTTTTTCCGAAGAGTTGCTCGCCGAACTGAAATCCGTTGCGCCTTCGCTGGTCGAAGAAGATCAGGACCAGATCATCGTTCGTCATTTGTATATCGAGCGACGCATGACCCCATTGAACATCTGGCTGACCGAAGCTGAGGCTGCGGGCGATGAGGCCAAGATGGAGCATGGCGTCAGGGAATACGGGAATGCGATCAAGGATTTGGTGGCCGCGAATATTTTCCCAGGCGACATGCTGTACAAAAATTTTGGCGTGACCCGCCAGGGGCGTGTGGTGTTCTACGATTACGACGAAATTGAATATATCTCGGACTGTAATTTCCGCGACATACCCGCGCCGCGCAATGAAGAGGATGAGATGTCTGCCGAGCCCTGGTACTCGGTGGCAAAAAATGATGTGTTTCCCGAGCAGTTTGGTGTCTTTTTGCTGGGAAATCCCAAGGTCAGGCAATACTTCATGAAGCATCATGCCGATCTGCTGACAGCAGATTACTGGCGACAGCGCAAATTGCGGATACAGGAAGGTCAGATTGAAGATGTCTTTCCATATCCGCAGGAAATCCGGTTTATTCATCAGGCACATACCCCGGCCGTGAAAGCGGCCTGAACTTTTCATTGGAGAGAACAATGCAAGACCCTATCGTGATCGTCGGCGCCGCACGTACCCCTATGGGTGCTTTCCAGGGTGATTTTTCTTCGCTGTCTGCACACGATCTCGGCGCAGTAGCGATCCGCGCTGCGGTTGAGCGCGCCGGCATCCAACCCGACGTCGTCAATGACGTTATTTTTGGTAACTGTCTGATGGCGGCTCAGGGACAAGCCCCGGCACGTCAGGCATCGATCAAGGCGGGTATTCCCGTTTCGGCCGGTGCGGTCACGCTGTCCAAAATGTGCGGATCGGCGATGCAGTCCACCATCTATGGTTTTGATTCTCTGGTTGCTGGTACGAATGATGTGGTGGTCACCGGCGGCATGGAATCGATGACCAATGCACCGTATCTGGTACCGAAAGCGCGCGGTGGTTACCGTATCGGTCACGGCATGCTGTATGACCACATGATGCTCGATGGTCTCGAAGATGCATATGAAAAAGGACGCGCCATGGGTACGTATGCGGAAGACTGCTCGGCCAAGTATCAGTTCAGCCGTGAAGCGCAGGATGCATTTGCCATTGAGTCCGTTAAGCGCGCGCAGGCAGCGACTGCCGACGGCAGCTTTGCATGGGAAATCGCGCCGGTCACCGTGACAGGCCGTGGCGGCGATGTGGTGATCGACAAGGACGAAGGTCCGCTTAAAGCCAAGATCGACAAGATCCCGCAACTCAAGCCGGCATTTAAAAAAGATGGCACGATCACGGCCGCCTCCTCATCGTCGATCAATGACGGTGCAGCGGCACTGGTACTGATGCGCGAGTCCACCGCGAAAAAACTGGGTGTCAAGCCCATCGCCCGCATTCTTGCGCATACCCGTCACTCTCAGGAGCCGAACTGGTTCACTACGGCACCTGTCGGCGCGATCGAAAAACTCTATGCAAAAACCGGCTGGAGCAGCAAGGAAGTCGATCTCTTCGAAGTCAATGAAGCCTTTGCTGCAGTTGCCATGGCAGCGATGAAAGAGCATGACATTGCGCATGAAAAGATCAACATCCACGGCGGTGCTTGTGCGCTCGGCCATCCCATTGGTGCCTCGGGTGCCCGCATCATCGTCACCCTCTTGGGCGCGCTGAAAAAAACCGGCGGCAAGCGCGGTGTCGCTGCATTGTGTATCGGTGGCGGTGAAGCGACTGCAATGGCGCTGGAGATGGTTTAAGAAGAGGATCTGAGGAGACATCTGAAAAATGACAACGGCCCTGATCATCGGTGCATCGCGCGGCATTGGCCGGGAGTTTGTTCGTCAGCTGCTAGCGAATAAATACAAAGTATTTGCAACAGCGCGTGATGATGAATCGCTCAAGCGCCTGGCGTCTGAAGGCGCGCAGGCGATTCGTACCGATGTGACGGTGCCGGAGTCGCTGGCCGAGTTGCCCTGGCGGCTCGACGGCGAGCAGCTCGATCTGGTGGTTTATGTGGCGGGCGTGTTCGAATCTTTTGATGGTGCGACCGAGCCACCTGCCGCGGCTGCTTTTGATGCCACCATGCATGCGAATGTGCTGGGTGCGATGCAAAGTATTCCCTTGATCGCGCCTCTGCTGAAACCATCCGTTGGCCGGTTTGCTTTCATCACCAGCGGCATGGGTAGCATTGCTGACGCTGAGTCCAGCATGGGATGGATTTATCGTGCGTCGAAAGCCGCGCTGAATATGGCGGTGCATTCGGCCAGCCATGATTACCCGGACATCACGTTGGTGACGATGAATCCGGGTTGGGTGAAAACCGATATGGGTGGCGATGGCGCGCCGACGACGGTGACGGACAGCGTCGCCGGTATGCTCAGCGTGATTGGCAAACTCAGGCAGTCGGACAGTGGAAGTTTTCAGAGTTATGACGGCAGGAAGATGGCATGGTAGTGAAATTTTTAGAGGCACTGGATCCCGGCCTGCGCCGGGATGACGATTTTGAGGTCAACCGTTCTTGAAACGTCATCCCGGCGCAGGGTGTAGCGGGGGTTTTAGACTGCATGCGGTCTGCCCGCGAAACGGCAATGGCGTATTCGCCGTTGCGCGCCTTGCAAAGGGGGATCCAGTGTCTTTCGTTGTACACAAGTAGCTTCAACTCTTGAATGGCAGCCGCGTGATCCAGGATTCGCATCTGCCATATTGCGTAACTGCTTGAATCGATAACAACAAAACGATGGTCTTATCCGAACAACACCAGATGATCCGCGACGCGCTGCGTGATTTTTCACAGCAGCAGCTCACCCCCCATGCCGCGCGCTGGGATCGTGAGCGCGAATTTCCGCGTGAAGCGCTGACACAGCTGGCATCATTGGGCGCGTTCGGCGTCGCTGTGCCTGAATCCTTAGGAGGTGCTGGGCTCGATTATCTGGCGCTGGCACTCGTGATCGAAGAAATCGCGGCGGGCGATGGCGGTACCTCGACCATCATTTCGGTTAATAACTGTCCGGTCTGCAGCATCGGCATGTCCTATGCGAATGATGCACAGAAAAAACAATGGCTGATGCCACTGGCCGCCGGCAAAATGCTGGGCGCCTTTGCATTGACCGAGCCGCATGCGGGGAGCGACGCATCGGCCTTGCGTACCACTGCCACGCGTGATGGCGACAGTTATGTGATCAACGGCGTCAAGCAGTTCATCACCAGCGGTAAAAACGCGGATGTCACTATCGTGCTGGCGGTGACGGACAAGGCGGCCGGCAAGCGCGGCATCAGTGCGTTCTGGGTGCCCACCAGCACCCCCGGCTATATCGTCGCGCGTGTCGAGGAAA
>JBILCO010000146.1:0-5869 GCA_044353075.1 Burkholderiaceae bacterium | reverse complement strand
TCCACCGCACTCGGTGCAGGCGTACTGAGTTTTTGCTTTTGCCATGATCAGCCGCGCACTTCCCGACGCACGCGCGGTGCGACGGCGCACATCAACTCATAACCAATGGTGCCGGCATATGAGGCGACCTCATCGATCGGCAAACCTTCGCCCCAGAGCGTGACGTCGCTGCCCACATCCGCATCGGGCACGGGTGACAAATCAATCGTCAGCATATCCATCGAGACCCGACCAAGCAGGCGTGTGCGCATGCCATTGATCAGGACGGGTGTGCCGGTCGCAGCAAGTCTCGGATAACCATCGGCATAACCACAGGCAACGATGCCAATGCGCATGGGCTTGTCGGCAACAAACAAACTGCCATAACCCACCGAATCCCCAGCACGCAGTGATTGTGTGGCAATCACCTGGCTCTGCAGCGTCATCGCCGGTTGCAATCCCAGCGACGCAGCGCTCTGCTCGCCCGGTGCGCCACCGTACAGCATCACACCCGGACGTATCCAGTCACTTTGAATCGGCGGCTGCAGCAGTGTTGCGGCCGAATTGGACAGGCTGATGTCCGCATCCAGACCCGCAGTGGCATCACGAAAGGCAGCAATTTGGGTACCGACATCGGGCGCAGTGCTTTGGGTATCCGCGTTCGCAAAATGCGTCATCAGCGACACCGAGCGTACCGAGGGCATGGCCTTGAGTTGTTGAAACACCTGACGCACTTGCGATGGCATGAAACCCAGCCGGTTCATGCCGGTATTGATTTTCAGGTGCACGTCCAGCGGCCGGGAAACCAGCGTGGTTTCCAGCATCCGGCATTGCTCGGCGTGATGAATCACGGGTTGTAGATCATGGCGAACCAGAAGATCAATGTCGGTCGCGCTGTACATGCCCTGCATCATCATGATCGGCTTTTGCCAGCCCACTTCTCGCAGCCGGACTGCGCGATCGAACTCGATCAGCGACAGACCGTCGGCGGCATCGAAGGCGCGGACCGCGCACGCCAGACCATGACCGTAGGCATCTGCCTTGACAACCGCCCAGGTGCGTGCGCCGTGAACAGCTTGTCGGGCCAACTGAAGATTGGCCCGCATCGCATCAATATGGGTAATGGCGACGAGTGGTCTGGACATCGGCGAAAAGAGCCTGAATAAAGGGATAGGAATTGCAGATCAGTGCGCATTTTACCGGACGTGCGGGTCGCTGAGAGAAGCGTCGGATCGCCGGCAGAGGCGAAACCGGCTTTCGTGGTATAAAGCAAGCCGCCGTTGCACTTGTCGTAAGCCTACAAACCAACGTTTCCCCCGAATGAATCGCGGCTTCTACACCATCATGGCAGCGCAGTTTTTTTCTTCGCTGGCCGACAACGCGCTGCTGATCGTCGCCATTTCCGTCCTGGTATCGCTTCAGGCACCGGAATGGATCACGCCGATGCTAAAACTATTCTTCGTGCTGTCCTACGTCATTCTGGCGCCGTTTGTGGGCGCATTTGCCGATGCCTTTCCCAAAGGCCGCGTCATGTTCATCACGAATCTCGTCAAGATTACCGGTTGCCTGATGATGTTCCTGAGCGTGCATCCGCTGCTGGCCTATGCGGTAGTGGGTTTCGGCGCGGCGGCTTATTCACCGGCGAAATACGGCATCCTGACCGAATTGTTACCCCCGGAAAAACTGGTGGCGGCCAACGGCTGGATCGAAGGTCTGACCGTCTTGTCCATTATTCTGGGCACGGTGCTTGGTGGCGTACTGGTCAGCGAGCGACTGGCGGAAATGCTTTCCCTCCTGATACCCCTGAATCATCTGAGCCTCAGCCTGTCACTCGAATTCGCGCTGGGCGTGGTGATGTTTGCTTACGTCATGGCAGCGGCCTTTAATCTGAATATCCCCGATACCGGTGTACGTTATCCTGCCCAAAAACGTCATCCGGTCAAACTGGTCGTGGAGTTCGCGCACTGTGTGACCGCACTCTGGCGTGATCGTCTGGGACAAATTTCTCTGGCCGTCACCTCCCTGTTTTGGGGTGCAGGTGCCACGCTGCAATTCATTGTGCTGAAATGGGCCGAACAAGCGCTGGGCATGCCGCTGGCCAAAGCCGCGGTACTGCAAGGCGTCGTCGCTTTCGGCGTCGCCTTCGGCGCAATGGCTGCCGCCAAACGCGTGCCACTGAAAAAATCGCTGACCGTGATGCCCATGGGCTTTGCCATGGGATTGATTGTCACGATCATGGTCTTCGTTCATTCGACCACACTGGCCTATCCGCTGCTGGTGCTGATTGGTGCGCTCTCCGGTTATTTTGTGGTGCCGATGAATGCCCTGCTCCAGCATCGCGGCCATGTGCTGATGAGTGCGGGACACTCGATCGCAGTACAAAATTTCAGCGAGAACGCTTCGATTCTTCTGATGTTGGGTCTGTATGCACTGCTGGTCAAACTTGACTTGAGCGTGAACATCGTAATCGTACTGTTCGGCTTGTTTGTTGCCGGCGTGATGTGGCTGGTGATGAAAAAGCATGCTGCCAACCAGCGCGAATATGATTCACTGCACCTGATCGGCGAGCAAAAACACGTTGGTACCTGAGAAAATTCGAACGTCGCTGGATCCCCCCTTGCAGGGCGCGACATGGCGAGTACGCCATGACCGTTTCGCGGGCAGACCACAGGCGGTCTGAAACCCCCGCTACCCTTGCAGGGCGCGCACTGGCTTGCAATCCAGTACCGTTTCGCGGGCATGCAGCATGCTGCATGAAACCCCCGCTACCCTTGCAGGGCGCGCACTGGCTTGCAAGCCAGTACCGTTTCGCGGGCATGCAGCATGCTGCATGAAACCCCCGCTACACCCCTGCGCCGGGATGACAGTTTTCATGCCAACAGCTTCTCAAACGTCATCCCGGCGCAGGGTGAGGCAGGTAGTGAGCAACGCATGCGTTGCACCTGCCGAAGCGGTTTGGCTTGCAAGCCAAGCCGTGACCCGAAGGGGGATCCAGCGACGTTCGTAGTATTTCCTACACCAGAGGCGCTGTCCGACCTCGCAGCTTTTGATCCGCCCGACCCTGCCAGTCATCGGGCACAATGAACCCCCGATCAGTCTCCAGCCAGACATCGCCAGCGCGATGGAGGCTTGCCACCATCACCGGCATCGCATCGGTCTGAAATTGCGACTGCAATTGTGACTCAAGCTGCGCGCGACTCGTGACTGCCTCATCCGTCATCCGCGCAGGTGCCAGCCAGGCCAGCCTCGGCAAAATGACACACACCTCGCTCAGATGAGTGTCCAGTTCCGCCAGCGTGCACCACCAGCCTCGGCAATGATTTTCCGTAATGCCGAGTGCCTGTACCGGTATTGATTCACCACGACGATAGAATAACCAGCCACGTAACAATGCCTGCGCGCGGTCGATCGGTTGGGGTAACAGGGCTTGTGCTGCCGGATGCTGACCCAGCGATAACTGTCGGTCGAGGATCTTGCGCATTTTTGCGCCCAGCGTATCCGACAAATTCGGGCCGACGAAATAATCCGCCGTCTGAACCTTGGACCATGCCGGATCACTCGAACATAACAAGTAAAATTTGGTCGCAAATTCCCAGTGCAGCAAACGCGCCCCATCGGAGAGCAGGAAGTCGAACTCGCCCACGGTCTCTTCCTTGCCGGCGCGCACCTGCAAGCCATGGGCCACCAGTTGTTTCTGGTGTGTGAAGTACGACGCCAGCAATTTTTCCGCATAGCGACCCAACCGCGAAAACGGGTTCAGATCCAGCGTGGCCTGCAGCGTATCCGGTGCGGCATCCAGGGCCATGAGCCAGTCGCGCGCGTCATGCGCTGCGGTCGCAGGTAAGCGTGCAATTTTTCCCTGCCAGCGTGATGCATCCGGATCGAGCAGATCGGGCGCATCAAGCAGCCAAGCTAACGCACGTACATGCGGGTCGCGCAGACCATCCCAGCGCGCGTGGAAGCGCTGCTGAAAAGTGGATGCGCTGGCGTCAAAAGTGGACTCATCGCCAGACAAAGATCGCGCCAGCTCTGGGCCTTGTCGGCCGGCTGACGCAACAGATCCGCTGGGTGATACGTGACAATCAGCGGCAAGCCCGCGTGGTTGTGCGCTTTGCCGCGCAAGCTGGCCAGTGAGGTATCGGCGGGCAAGTCCAGCAAGGACACCGCCGCCGTTTTTCCGAGCGCGACGATGATGTCGGGTCGAATCAAATCGATTTGCCGCGCCAGATAAGGCAGACAAGCCGCAACCTCATCGGCGGCCGGCGGGCGATCACGTCCGTCAGCGTCCACCGGTCGGCATTTCACGATATTGGTTATGTAGGTGTTGGCGCCACGGGCCAGTCCCAAAGCGCGCAGCATGTTGTCGAGCAGCTTGCCGGCCAGTCCCACGAAAGGCTCGCCTTGCAAATCCTCCTGACGACCTGGCCCCTCTCCGACAAACAGCCAGCGCGCCTTGCGGTCGCCGATGCCTGGCACGGCATGGGTTCTGCCCTGACATAATCCGCAGCGCGTACACTGGGGAATGCTTTCTTCAAGCATCTCCCAATCCATGCCCATGATGTTGACAGCCTCCGCGTTGAGGTCTGCTGCTGTCATCATCTCAGGCATTGATCGCGCAGTATTGGGTCCGACATTGGCTGCGACATTCTCCAATGCGCCGACTGCCAGCGCATCTGCCTGCAGCGCGCGCCGCTCCCAGACGGGACCGAGGCCCATCTGTTCCAGCTTGCGGATTTTGTCGAGATCTGTCGCCATGGAATCAGAGCTTCTTTCGCATCACGATGGCGTCTTCGCGCGTTACACCAGCCGCAGGGTAGTAATTTCTGCGCACACCAATTTCCACAAAACCCAAATGCTGATAGACCGACAACGCATGCTGATTCGATGGACGCACCTCCAGCAACACCGCCGGCATGGTCGCGTCTCGCGCCAGTGAAATCACTTTATCGAGCAGCCTGCTTCCCAGCCCCTGTCCCTGAGTATCAGGGCGCACTGTGATGTTCAGCAAATGCACTTCTTCGACCGCATACATCAGTAAAAAATAAGCGAGCAATCGGTCTTCCGCGTCGCGTAGCACCCAGGCCTCATAGCCACTGTCGAGTGAATCGAGAAAATTCCCGCGCGTCCATGGAAAAGGATAGGCATCGCGTTCAATCGCGACGACATCCTCAATGTCCGTGACCTTCATCATCTCAAATCGGGCTTGCTGCCATCGCATATCGGGCTTCAAATCGGACTTCAGCACAGAATTCATGTGGCGGCACCCGCCATACGCTCCGCCGTAGTCAGCGCCACTTTATTTCGCAGATACAGTGGTTGCGCATCGCGCGCATGAACTCCAAGACCCTGTGCGAGCAGGTCGCGTCCGAGCAAAGCAATATGCGATGCATGCGGCATCAGTTCAGGCCAGCGTGGCAGTGCCGTCAAGCCGGTGAAGCGATCTGCATACACAGCCAGACCATTGCCCGCTGCAGCGCTTGCTGCCTGCACACTGACTTCCTCGGGCGCAGACAATCGTGGTGCATTGACGGTTTGCCATTGCCCGTCGAAACGATATTGCGCCCAGTACACCTCACCCATACGTGCATCCAGCACTGCGAGGATGTTGTCACCCGCACCTTGCGCGCGTGCCGCATCGGCCATCGCCAGCAAAGTCACCACGGGCACAACCCGCAGACCGGCGCCGAAGGCTAGGCCTTGTGTGAGCCCGCAAGCCGTTCTGACACCAGTAAATGAACCTGGCCCCGAGCCGAAGGCGATTGCATCGCATTGCTTCAGCATCAGACCACGCTCACGCATCAAATCCTGCAGAAGACCCGGCACCGTCATCGAATGCGTCTGCGCACCGCTGGATTCCCGCGAAGACAACTGATCGCCGCACAGCAAGGCA
>JBILCO010000145.1:0-5892 GCA_044353075.1 Burkholderiaceae bacterium | reverse complement strand
CGCCCAGCGCTCGGCGAAAAAGCGCTCAACACAAGCCCCGAATTTCCTCCGGCACTGCCATCGCCCGTATCCCGCCCCCTGGCTTGTCCGCCGCAAAAATCCTGACCTCGGTGCAGCGCATGATCTCATCGTCGCCCCGCATCACGCGATAGGTCTGCACGAAGCTTTTGTTGCGCCACTCGCTGATCTGCGTGTGGATCTGCAGCACATCACCGTAGCTCGCAGTCTGAACGAAGCTGGCTTGCGTATCCACCAGTGGGGTGCCGATCAGCCCCATGCTTTGCCGCGTGTCCTGCCAGGATGGCACGCCGCATTCAATAAAAAAATGCCGCGATGCGGCGTCTATCCAGCGAAAAAAATTCGGGAACCAGACAATACCGGCCGGGTCACAGTCACCGAATTCAACCCGGACTTCATAGATCACTGTCTTCGTCATTTGGCGGGCCCTGTCGTGATGCGATTGCGTGGCATCCAGCGTATCGGCTGGGCTTTGATGGCACGCGGCGGCGCACCGAGTTCATTAAGTGCTTTGTCGAGTGCCTTGCCGGCATCGTCGGCCAGTGCGGCGGTGCGCGCACGACGTATGGCATTGGCACGTTCAGACGCGCTGCCGAAGGCCGGTTGCGCGAGATGGCGAATCACATGCAACAGATTGTCACGGCCACGTTCATTGGTGCTGCCATAGCCTTTGATCAGCCGTCCGCATTGGGCAATTTCAAAACCAAGCAAACGGCTTTGCATTGCGCCCACCTGCACTGCACCCAGCCATTCTTCGATCAAAGCCTGTTCTTCTGCATAGCGACTGCTCCAGCGCCGAAGGTGTTTCATTGCAGCGAGTGTGCGCAGCAGCAGCGTACCCAAAATGGTGTGCGATGCCAGTTTGACCGGTACTTCCCATGCAGGCCGGCCTTCAGCGAGACGCCGACGATTGGCATCTTTCAATCGATCCGCCAGCGGCGCTGGCAGGAGCGCGGCGATTTCGGGAATACCGGGCTTGAAATATTCGTAGGTCTTGAGCACCTCTCCCTCAGCAACACGCGCTTCAGAGCGCACACGCTGACTGCGTGCGGCGCGGCTCTTGAGATCGGCAACCCGGACAATATCGTCATAGGCCATCCAGAGCGCAAGCCAGCGCGCGACTTCGCGCGTGATGGCGCCATCTTCGACCTCATCCGTCGTGTGATGTGTCGCTTCCTCCGGAATGTCGGCGCTCTTATTTGCAGTCGTCACTGCATTGACTTCTGCGATTTTTACACGCCGCATGCGCTCCAGATACAGCGTGCCATAGGCTGCATCCTGATACTCGATCACGCGCGCCAGACCCAGCGCGAGCACGTCTTGCGCTGCTGAGGGAAATTCATTCAGCACGTCAGGAGATGAATCGAGCGCTGCTCCGGTCACTGTCTTGGCCACCGTCTTGGCCACCGCCGTGGTCACCACATCGCCGACCAGCTGCTGCGCAAACGCGGCCTGCTCGCGGCCTTCGTGCACCCGCTGCCATGCGGCCTCAAAACCGGCCAGACTCGCCGGTGCGCCGCGTCCACTCTCTCGAACGATGGCGATGTAATCATCTTTGGCAAACGGCAGCAAACCACTGCCGGCAATCGCGCCCAGCATGACAGCGCTGACCACAGTACCGTTCTCGCGCGCGATGCGCTGCATATCCAGCAGATGATGCGCACGACAGGCGCTCTGCATGATTGCGATCAGCGCCGCATCATCCAGACGGCCATCACCCAGGTGCATGCGCTCGGTATTGGTCAGCGTGCGTGAAGAGGACGTAATGATCAGCGTGCGCTCGGGCGACGGCAAGCCGTTGCTGACAGTGCGCGCGGTTTCCAGTAATTCCGACGACACCAGCGCATCGAGCCTGCCGGGTATCGGATTGAGACTGAACACCGGCTGACGCCCGCCGAGTTGCGCGACCGGCATCGGATACATCTCGAAAAAATACGTCGTGGCACCGGTGCGCTGCGCAACGCCCGGTATCGAGGTGCTTTGCGCTGCATAGCCCGCATGACGCGCAATCGCAGTGAGCCATTCGCTGAGCACGCCACCGCCTTCACCACCGAGGGCGCCGATCAGCAAGGACAAAGGCTGCGGATAGGTTGATGTTTTTGTCATCGCGCTCACGCCGGTTGCAACACACGCAGCACCGTGGTGCGCAGGATCGCGATGAGGCGCTCATGCCAGCGTGGGTTTTGTATGACTTCAGCGCGATAAAAACTCG
The DNA here is from genome assembly GCA_044353075.1 of Burkholderiaceae bacterium. Lineage (GTDB taxonomy): Bacteria > Pseudomonadota > Gammaproteobacteria > Burkholderiales > Burkholderiaceae_D > Pernthalerella. Next base: position 3,662 of record JBILCO010000145.1, on the reverse strand, counting down.
GACACAGCGTTGCCGCGTGCGCATTCTCGCCGCACAAACCGCAGCCCACACAACCATCGATCACGGTGGCCACCGGATCGACCTTCAGCGGATCGGGATTGTCTTTCAGGGTCAGTGTCGGACAACCGGAGAGTCGCATGCAGGCATGGTCGCCATTGCAGACATCCTCATCCACACCGTATTTCACGCGCGTCACACGCTCGCCGCGCGCCTGCAAGGCCGCCAGCCAGGGACGAATCCGACGCTGACGTTCGAGCTGGCATTCGCCTTCGGCGATGATGACCTTCAGCCCATCGAATTCCGTGGTCATCGCTTCTCTGACCACATCACGCATCACCGCCACCCGATACGAATGCACGGTGCGCAGCCACTTCACGCCGAGCCCGGCGAGTGTGTCTTCAATGGTGCGATTACTTGCCGTCAGGCTGGCCAGTTTATTGCCGGCCTGCTGCCGGGTGACGGCATCGGGTGTGGAAATGATTTCTTGCGTACCGGTGGCCGAGGTATAGCCGTTCTTGAAAATCAGCAGTACCGCATCATCGCCATTAAACAGCGCGGACTGCACGCCGGTCAGCAAACCGTTATGCCAGAAGCCACCATCACCCATGATGGAAATGACGCGGCGACTCATCATCGGCGACACCCCCGCACGACTGGCCAGGCTCATGCCGTAACCCAGAATCGAATGGCCCTGCGAGAAAGGTTCAAACGTGGCGAATGAATGGCAGCCGATATCTGCCGCCACATGTACCTGCCCCAGTTCTTGCTGCACCAATTTCAGCGCAGAGAACACCGGCCGTTCCGGACAACCAATGCAAAAGCCCGGCGGACGCGCGGGCAAGGCGGCATCGAGCCGGGCGGCAATCGTGGTCCGGCGCAATGCGGTCGCATCCAGCAGCGTCTGCACACCTTGCGTGTCTGCTTCGGAAAAATGACGCGCGAAAAATTTCAGCAAGCCCTGCATCATCACTTCGGGTGTAACTTCGCCGGTGGCGACCAGCATGTCTTTGCCATGCAGCGCCGTTGGCACATCGCGCCGCCGCAGCAGGGTGGCGATGTCCTGCTCGATATACTCCGGCGAACCCTCTTCAATGACCAGCACGGCGCGTTTGCCCTTTGCAAAGTCGGCGATCTGCTCGGGCACCAGTGGGTAGGTTACATTCAGAATCAGCAGCGGCACCTCAGACACACCGAAGGCATCGGCCAGACCGAATTGCTGCAACGAGCGCACCAGCGCGCTGGTGAGACCACCCTGCACGATGATGCCGATGTCAGCCTGCGTCCCCTCATGCAGCTCGTTCAGGCCATGCCGGACGATATAGTCTCGCGCTGCAGGCAGACGCTGTTCCAATTTGAGTTTTTCATGCCGAAAGGTCGCGGGCGGGTGCGCCAGCCGCGCGTAATCAAAACCCGCCGGCTCTTCCAGCGGCGAAAGTGATGACACCGCGGGCCTGCGATTATCTTTACTGACGAAACTGCCGCGCACATGACAGGCACGGATGCGCAGCTCCATCATCGCCGGCATATTCGACGCTTCGGACATCGCAAACGCATGCTCGACCATATCGACCATCGTCGCTAACTCCGGGCGCGGATCTAGAAGCAGGATCGTGGACTTCATCGCATACGCATGGGTGCGCTCCTGCACCACCGAAGCGCCCTCGCCGTAATCCTCGCCGATGATCATCAACACGCCACCGGTGACACCGGGTGAGGCGAGATTGGCCAGCGCATCGGCCGCCACATTGGTGCCGACAATCGACTTCCAGGTCACCGCTCCCCGCACCGGATAATGAATCGATGCGCCCAGCATCGCCGCCGCCGAGGCTTCGTTCGAGCAGGCCTCGACATGCACGCCCAGCTCACTGACCAGTCCGCGTGCCTGCACCATCACATCCAGTAAATGGGACACCGGCGCCCCCTGATAGCCGCCGATATAGGCCACCCCGGATTGCAGCAAGGCCTTGGTAATGGCGAGGATGCCCTCGCCATGAAAAACCCCGCCCTGCCCCAGCCGCAGCTGCTCTATTTCTCTTTCAAAGGAAATTTCCATGGATTGGTCGTCGGATAGCGCGAATCATCCGGATGATAATCGGTCTACCTCCTGACTGCGCTTTGCTTCCTGAAAAGCTCGCCATCACCGCTGCCCCTGAGGGCAAATCCCGATTTTTCTTGCTATAAATATAAATTTGCAGCAAGTATTTGCACTTATCCGCCACAATCTCTATTATTGGGTTTAATTTGTGACTCGTTGGTAGCAAAACCTTTTCTACGCAAGGAGAACCGTATGCTGATGTCGACCCAGGCCAGTCGCCTGGCCCACGCTCTGATCAAGGCACGCATGAGCGGCACGCTGATGCCTTTGCTGAGCACCGATGGCAAACTCACCGTCGACGATGCCTATGATGTCGCCCTGAGCATCGTCAAGATACGCACTGCCCAGGGAGAAAATCCCGTTGGGCGCAAGATCGGTTTCTCCAACCCGAAGCTGTGGAATGTCTACGGCAAAGGCAGTCTGAACGCGCCCATCTGGTCGACCATTTATGACAGCACCGTCCATTACGCGATGGACAATGTGGCGACCCATAATCTGAGCAAGTCGCAGCAACCGCGCATCGAGCCCCAGTTGGTCTTCAAGCTCGCGCGCACCCCCGAGGCGGATATTGATCTCGAGGGTCTCTCGGATTGTCTGGAGTGGATTGCGCACGGCTTCGAAGTCGTGACCTCCCCCTTCCGTCACTGGGAGTTTGAAGCGGCAGATGCGGTTGCCGCTTTCGGCTTGCACCGCGCACTGATCGTGGGTGAACCACGGATGATCTCGCGCCAGAGCAGACGCAGTCTGCCGCAGGTACTGGCATCGGCCTCGATGTCCCTCTCGCGCAGTTTGGCCGGCACCAGCAGCCTGTGTGCAGCAGGGTTTGGCAAGGATGTTCAGGGCAGTCCACTGCATGCACTGCTGGCATTGCACCAGCAACTGCAGCAGCAGCCGGATGCACCCAAACTCCAGGCCGGTGAAATCGTCAGTACCGGTAGCTGGACCAATGCGCTCCCCGTCAAACGGGGCGAGACCTGGTCCAGTGCCTTCTCACAACTCAACCTGGGTGGCCTGACGGTATCGTTTATCTGACAGAGCGCACTCGCTTTGCCGACCATCCCCCGTCAATCTGCCGGGGGATTTTTTTTGTCCAAAACAAATCTGAACTGCTTTATCAGAGTCCATACAGCAAGCATGACAATTTTGACAAGTGATGCCTAAAATGCAGCACTTTCAACCCCAAGGAGTGTTCATGTCTGCCACCGAGTCCGCGCTGCCCCCTGTTGATGTCGGCCTTACCAATGCTGACCGTATGCTCATTGTCGAGGGACTGAGCCACCTGCTGGCCGACACTTACACGCTGTACCTGAAGACGCACAATTTTCACTGGAATGTCACCGGACCGATGTTCCAGACGCTGCATCAGTTGTTCATGACGCTCTACACCGAGCAGTGGAACGCCGTTGATCTGATTGCCGAGCGCATCCGCTCACTCGGCGCCCCCGCACCGGGCAGCTATGAACAATTCGCCAAACTCACCTCGATCAAACCGACCAAGGGTCAGCCAAATGCACGCGAGATGATGATTGAACTCGTTGAAGGTCAGGAAACCATTGCGCGAGTCGCA
>JBILCO010000143.1:0-5920 GCA_044353075.1 Burkholderiaceae bacterium | reverse complement strand
CCCTTTTTCTCTGGCAACACACCCGCTGTTACCTGGCGAATGGCGAGATGTCGGCGAAACCGCGTGGCAAGCTGCTCGGTGAGTTCCGGGCGCAGTTTACAATCGTGCTGCCATCGCAATCTGCAACTCACCATGAAAAGCCTTTTTCTCTGTATTACCGTTTGGGCCACTACTGCCCTTGCCCCGTTGAGCCATGCGCAACAGGCATTCCCTGTAACGACACTCAGCATTGGCATTCACCTCATCAAGACAGAAGTCGCTGTCAGCGATGCGCAGCGTGCACAGGGCCTGATGTTCCGCGAAAAAATGCCGCCCAGTGAGGGCATGGTGTTCCGTTTTCCGGAAACACGACTGATCTGCATGTGGATGAAGAACACACTGCTTCCGCTGTCAGTCGCTTTCATCGATGAAAAAGGGCGCATCATCAACATCGAAGATATGCAGCCCCAAACGCTCAATGCGCACTGCGCAAAAAAGCCTGCGCGTTATGCGCTTGAAATGAATCAGGGATGGTTCAGGCAGAAGAACATCCGCCCAGGCATACAGGTCACGGGCTTGCCGCCATAAAAAAAACCCGACTGAATTGCATCAGACGGGCTTCGACTTACGGCTTCGGTTTTCGGGCCTGCCTTGCAGGCGCCCGTTGCGGCAGTCGCTGGAGGTTCGCAGGCCTTTCGGCTTTCACACTCTGCGGTCGGGCTGCCTGCGCAGTCAGGGACCGCACAACACAGACCTCAGGCCAGTGCTTTGATCGCTGCAGACAGGCGGCTCTTGTGGCGGGCAGCCTTGTTCTTGTGAACGATCTTCTTGTCGGCAATACGATCAATCACGGACACGGATGCCTTGAAGACTGCGGAAGCCGCTGCCTTGTCGCCGGCTTCGATCGCCTTGCGGACCGCCTTGATGGCAGTACGCAGCGTGGAGCGCTGGCTGGAATTGTGCTCGTTCAGTTTCACTGCTTGACGGGCACGCTTGCGCGCCTGTGCTGTATTGGCCATGACTAATTTCCTGACAATGGGGCTCGAGGTCTTGCCCCGGGCGGAATTCGAAAGACCGCGATTATAGCGGGTTTTTGCCTCTGCGACAAACCCTGTATGCACCCGCCTGCAGAGCGAATCGGCGGAAAAATCATGCCGGAATTATTTTCATTAAAGCAATCTTCTGTCCGATATGCGCCGAACCTCCAGCTATAATCATTCGCCATGAACTTGCATAAAACGCTGGCCACCGTTTCTGGCATGACGATGCTCTCACGCATCACCGGGCTGATCCGCGAGTTCCTGATCGCGCGAACCTTCGGCGCATCAGTTTATACCGATGCCTTTTTCGTCGCCTTCCGCATTCCCAATCTCCTGCGCCGGCTCTTCGCAGAAGGCGCGTTCTCCCAGGCGTTCGTGCCGATTCTGGCCGAATACAAGAACCAGCAAGGTAACCGGGCCACGCGCACCCTCACCGATCACGTTGCCACCGTCATGTTCTGGACCCTGCTTGTCGTTACCGTACTGGGCGTCATTGGCGCACCGGCGATCGTTTTGCTGATGGCCAGCGGCTTCAGTGCGGATCCGCTCGCGATGTCGCTGTCGGTCACAATGACGCGGATCATGTTTCCCTACATCCTGTTCATGTCGCTGGTCGCACTGGCAGGCGGCATCCTGAATACATGGCAGGAGTTTCGTGTTCCTGCGTTCACACCAGTACTCCTGAATCTGACCTTTATCGCGGGCGCGCTCTTTCTCGCACCGCATCTGCCGCAACCCGTGTACGCGTTGGCGATCGCTGTTTTCATCGGCGGTACGTTGCAGTTATGGTTTCAAATACCCGCCTTGCGCAAAGTCGGCATGCTGCCACGCATCGGGATCAACCCGGTAGCAGCACTCAAGGACCCGGGCGTGCGCCGGGTACTGAAACAAATGCTGCCAGCAACCTTCGCCGTGTCTGCCGCGCAGATCAGTCTGATCATCAACACCAATATCGCCTCTCATTTGCAGGACGGCAGCGTGTCCTGGCTGTCCTATGCAGATCGCCTGATGGAACTGCCGACTGGGCTACTCGGTGTGGCGCTGGGCACTATTCTTTTACCCAGCTTGTCAAAAGCGCATGCCTGTGGCGACAACGGAGAATATTCCTCCTTGCTGGATTGGGGTCTCAGGCTAACTATTTTGTTGGCCACACCCGCCGCCATTGCGCTCATGGTTTTATCTGAACCCATAACGACAACGCTTTTTCATTACGGGAAATTTGACGCCCTGTCAGTCACCATGACTTCCAGAGCCCTGGTTGCTTATGGCGTCGGCCTGATGGGTCTGATACTGGTCAAAATACTGGCACCCGGCTTTTACGCAAAACAGGATATCCGTACGCCTGTCAAGATCGGTATCGGCGTTCTGATCGTCACACAACTGATGAACATTGTCTTCGTTCCCTGGATTGCCCATGCGGGTCTTGCGCTCTCGATAGGATTGGGGGCAACGCTGAATGCGCTCCTTTTATACATTGGTCTTCGCCGCAAAGGCATCTATATGCCGCGTGCGGGTTGGCCTGCGTTCCTTGTTCGCGTCACCGGCGCGCTGTTCCTGCTGGCAGGCATGGGTCTGTGGATCACCGCGCGTTTTGACTGGATCGCATTGCAGTCCACGCCGATGGTACGTGTCGGCGCCTTACTGCTGGTCATGATCGTTTGCGCGAGCAGTTATTTTGCTGCGTTGGCATTGATGGGTTTCCGGTTTGCTGATTTCAAACGTGAATCGGGCTGAATGGGCTGGCGATGATCAAATCCAATGACTACTTCGCTTCGCTGGTGCAGGACGATGCGCACATTCCGCTGTTCGAGGCTGCGCTATGTATCGCGCAGGATGATGATCACCCGCTGGATCTCATTGCCTGCCTGACCGATATCGACAAATTTGCTGTCAGACTCAAACGTCGTCTGCCGGCAGATATCGCACCTATACCCAAACTTCGCCTGCTGAATAATTTTTTTTATCAGGAGCTGGGCTTCTCGGGAAATTTCAACGACTACTACAATCCCGACAACAGCTATCTGCACAAAGTCATCTCGACGCGTCGCGGGATTCCAATCTCGCTGGCAGTGATCTACATGGAGCTGGCCCAGCAGATCGGCCTGGATGTGAAAGGTATTTCATTCCCCGGACATTTTCTGATGAAGTTGACCGTCAAAAGCGGCGACATCATTCTCGACCCTTTTAATGGCGCAAGTTTGTCGCGCGAGGAAATCGAAGAACGACTGGAACCCTACTTCACCAACGGCCGCAACGTCGATGATCCGCCACTGGCCAGCTACCTTGCCAGCACCAGCGAGCGCAGCATTCTGGTTCGCATGCTGCGCAATCTCAAAGCAGTGTATGCAGAGCATCCGCACTGGAAAGAATTCCTGAATGTGCAGCAAAAACTGGTCATTCTTTTGCCGGATGAAATCGAAGAGCGACGTGACCGCGGTCTTGCTTACGCCAATCTCGATTGCCCACAGGCTGCGTTGCAGGATATTGAAGCCTACCTTTCTGAATGTCCGCAAGCGACTGATGCAGAGTTGTTACGGATGCGTCTGCCGGAATTGCGTGCTGCCAGCCGCAAACTCAATTAAACGACGCACTCTGCACCTTCAGAGCCGCATCAAGCACTGCCGCAACGGGTGGTCGTCGCTCAGGTCTTCGTGCGAACTTCCATCGCTTCCCAGCGCTCCAGTGCCGACATCAGTTGCTCATCAATCTCGGCAAAACGCTGATTCAGCTTTTGTGCCTGCTCGGGTTGGGTACGGTACAACTCGGCATCAGCAAGCTTCGCTGAAATTTCTGTCTGCTCAGCTTCCAGCTTCGCGATCAATTCCGGCAAGTGTTCCAGCTCCCTTTGCTCTTTGAAGCTGAGTTTTTTAGGCTTTTCTTTGGAAGCGGGCGGGGCACTTGCGCTGGTCGTTACAGGCGCGGCGCCGGATTTCAGAGCAGGCTTGGCCGCTTCCACAGCAGACTGACGACCGCGCACACGCTCCCAATCGGAATACCCCCCAATGTACTCATGCCATACGCCATCACCCTCGGCCACGATCACCTGCGTGACCACATTGTCGAGAAAAGTACGATCGTGACTGACCAGAAAAACGGTACCTGTGTACTCCTCGAGCAATTGCTCCAGCAATTCCAGCGTGTCGATATCGAGGTCGTTGGTGGGTTCATCCAGCACCAGCACATTGGCCGGCTTTGCGAACAATCTCGCCAGCAGCAAACGATTGCGCTCGCCACCAGAGAGACTCGCAACGGGTGAGCGTGCGCGCTCAGGCGCAAACAGAAAATCGCCCAGATACGTCATCACATGCTTGCGTTGACCGTTCACCTCAACCCAGTCACTGCCGGGCGCAATCGTGTCAGCCAGACTGGCCTGATCATTCAACTGTTCACGCATCTGATCGAAATAAGCAATCTGTAACTTGCTGCCTTGCTTCACAGTCCCGGTGTCGGGTTGCTCCTGACCGAGGATCAACTTGAGCAAGGTTGTCTTGCCGGCACCATTGACGCCGATCAGTCCAACCTTATCACCCCGAAGAATCGTCGCCTCCAGATGACGCACAATGATTTTTTCGCCGTAAGCTTTGCTCACATCCGTCAGCTCGGCGACAATTTTTCCGGAGCGCTCGGTCGCTGCCACATCCATACGGACCTGACCCTGCTGATCACGTCGGCTGGCACGCTCCAGACGTAACTGCTCAAGCCGTCGTACCCGACCCTCGTTGCGCGTGCGTCGTGCTTCAACCCCTTTGCGTATCCAGACTTCTTCCTGCGCCAGCACCTTGTCAAACTTTGCGTTCTCAATCGCTTCAATCGCCAGCTGCTCGGACTTGCGCAGTTGATACGCGGTGAAATTTCCGGGATAAGAACGCAGACGACCGCGATCAAGCTCGACAATTCTCGTCGCCACGTTATCGAGAAAGCTGCGGTCGTGGGTAATGAACAGCACGCTGCCACGAAAATCGCGCAAGAGTGCCTCCAGCCAGGCAATGGAAGAAAAATCCAGATGATTCGTGGGCTCGTCGAGTATCAGCACGTCCGGCGCCGACACCAGCGCACGTGCCAATGCGACCCGCTTTTTCATGCCACCGGAGAGTGTATGGATCTGCCGCTCACCGTCCAGACTGAGTTTTTGCAGCGTCGTTTGCACCCGGTTCGAGAAATTCCAGCCATCGACCAGATCGAGTTGCATCTGCACCTGCTGCATGCGGTCCATCAGTGCCTGATCGTCACCCGAACCCATACCAGCGACTAACTGATCGTATTCCTCAAGCAAATTCCGGGTCTCAGCCATTCCGTCAGCGACCGAATCAAATACCGAGCCACTCGGATCAAATACCGGTTCCTGCTCGACATAGGCAATGCGCAAGCCCTGCTGAAACGTCAGCAACCCGTCATCCAGCCGCGCGATCCCTGCGAAGATTTTGAGAAGCGACGATTTGCCGGTACCGTTGCGGCCAATCAAACCGACACGCTCACCTGCCTCCAGAGAAAACTCGGTATTGTCGAGTAACGCGACATACCCGAATGCGAGCTGCGCATTGCTCAGAGAAATCACTGCCATGATGATGGGCAGCCCGGAAAGGGCGCCTGAAAACTGAAGAAGACGTCATTTTACCGATCATCGGCCTGTGACATGAAACTACAACGTTCATAGGCACAGGTGCACCTTGAGTCTGAATTATAGTCTTTTTGATGGTGAATAGCGCTAATTTACTTGAATGTCTCGCAGTAGCTTATCAGCCCCTGAAAGAACTTCATGTGGCCTTGATTAATATTAAATCCAGATAATTATCTATAATGTAGTTATAGGTTACAAATCAACTTGTAGTTTTATCAACTTCAACTTTAATTTACTTTACTAAATGCTTAGTGCTCTTCACGTTTAGAAGTGGATAGCCGCA
>JBILCO010000142.1:0-5928 GCA_044353075.1 Burkholderiaceae bacterium | reverse complement strand
ATAGAGAAACCGATCACCTTGCCCAGCAAGCCGAGCTTGATCTGTATGCCATTGACCCACCACGCGGATTCGCTCGGCCCATGCAGGCGTTCGGCCAGGACTTCGGTGAGCTGGGCATTGTCATAATCGCGACGACGGCTTTTACTCAGCAGCGCTGAGAAATAGGCATGGACCGCGGTATCGGTCGCCTCGGGCATGACCGACGGCGCATAGGATTCTGTGGCGCGCTTCCATTGTTCCAGCGACTGCCGCTCATGCATCAGACCCCAGGCCCGCATGCCGACCCAGAAGGTCGAGCCTGTGAACACGGCGATGATCATCAGCGTGATGCCGGTGGGATCGGCAGCGACAAGCACGCCCCAGATATTGGCGCGCCACATGAGAAACGATGCAAACACCATCAGACCGACGAAGCACAGCCACTGCATAAAGAGTCGGTCTGCCCCGGAAACCGGGAGTGCTGTGGCGCGAGGCTGGAAAAGTCGGGAAAGCGGAAAAAGCCGGCGCGCCACATCAGTCATGTCAGGTAACCTTGTCTCGTTCTTCTTTGATCGGTATGGCAGCGTAGCGCATGGAATTGGCATCATTCCGATAGATCAGCGGCTTTTCTTCTGTCCGCGGCGCCTGCGCCTGCAATACGATCTGCTTCACGTCCGCATGTTGCGGCGACTTGCTGCAGACAGGATCGGCGTTTTCAGCCTCACCGGTCAGTGCGTACGCCTGACAACGACAACCGCCAAAATCTTTTTCCTTTTCAGGACAGCTACGGCAGGGTTCTTTCATCCAGCCGAAGCCGCGATAGCGGTTGAATGCATCGCTGTTATACCAGATATCTTTCAGCGTTGTCTCTGTGACATTGGGGAATTGCAGACCCGGCAGACTCTTCGCGGCATGACAAGGCAAAGCCGAACCATCGGCTGCGACAGCCAGAAAAACCGAACCCCAGCCATTCATGCAAGCCTTGGGACGCTCTTCAAAATAATCCGGCACAACGAACAGCAGCTTGATTTTATTACCCAGTTTGGCGCGGTATTCATTGACCACCGCTTCAGCGCGTACCAACTGCTCGCGCGTCGGTATCAGCTGATCACGATTGACCATGCCCCAGCCGTAATACTGGGTGTTGGCGAGCTCAAGGTATTCGACTTCCATCTCGACCGCCATCTCGATGATGCGGCCGATATGATCAAGGTTGTAACGGTGCAGAACGACATTGAGCACCATCGGGTAATCGTATTTCTTGATCAGCTTGGCAACCCGGTTCTTCAGATCGAAGGTCTTGGTGCTGGAGAGGAAATCATTCATTTCCTTGGTCGAATCCTGAAACGACAGCTGGATGTGATCGAGCCCCAGCTCTTTCATCTTCGAGATGCGCGCTTCGGTCAGACCAATGCCGGAGGTAATCAGGTTGGTATAAAAACCCAGCTGATGCGCTTCGCCGATCAACTCTTCCAGGTCATCACGCACCAGCGGCTCGCCGCCGGAGAAACCCAGCTGCGCTGCACCCAGCTGACGTGCCTGACGCAGCACGTCTTTCCATTCATCGGTGGTCAGCTCCCTGCGATCCGCCGCGTAGTTCAGCGGGTTGTAGCAGAACACGCAATGCAGCGGACACTTGTAAGTGATCTCGGCCAGCAGCCACAGCGGTGGCGGCACTTGCGTCGGTGTTGCGGGAGAAGGGGTGGGGGTAATCTCAGACAATCCAGCCTCGCTCGGTTGCAATTTCAATAAATCCGGTGACATCTTTTTCCAGGCCAGTGGCATTGAAGGTCTGTTCGATGTCGGTAATGATGGCCTGTACATCACGTTCACCATCACAACGCTTGAGAATTTCACCGGCGCTTTGGTTCAGCTTCACCATGCCTTCGGGGTACAGCAGCACATACGCGCCCTGCGCTTCTTCCCATTGCATGCGGAACAGTCGCGCGAGTTTCGGCTTTGCAGTCAGTTCACTCATCAGGATCTCTCAGGGATAGGCTTTTTCGATGGCATCTGAAATCGCCCACAACACATCCAGCTTGAATTGCAGGATTTCCAGCGCACGCTCCTGCTGCTCGCGTGTGGTGAAGTGTTCGAGCGTGACGGCCAGGCCATGTTCGACATCACGCTCGGCGAGCGTGACGCGGGTGCGAAAGTACGCAAGACCCTCTTCCTTCACCCAGGGGTAATGCGTCGGCCAGTTGGCCAAACGATCTTTGTGAATCTTGGGTGCAAACATTTCGGTCAGTGATGAGCAAACCGCCTCTTGCCACGGGCGGCTGCGTGCAAAATTGACATAGGCATCAACAGCAAAGCGCACACCGGGCTCGACTTTTTTCAGCGACCACAAATCCTCGCGGGATATACCGGTAGCCTCACCCAAACGCGTCCAGGCTTCGATACCACCGGGCTTGTCGCCATAACCATCATGATCATGAATGCGATCTATCCACTTGCGACGCGTTTCACGGTCGGGGCAGTTGGACATGATCGCTGCATCTTTCACGGGAATCATGACTTGATAATAAAAACGATTAATCACCCAACCGCGAATCTGATCCGGGGTGAGTTCGCCATTGTTCATTCGTATATTGAACGGATGGTTGATGTGATAGCTCTTGCCTCTGGCGCGCAGATTTTCTTCAAACTCTTCGCGACTCCAGGGCATCTGTTCAGTCATTTTGGCGGGTGCGTTCATACGTTAATCTCCATGCCATCAAAGGCGACTTCAATACCGTGCTTTGCAAGCGCTGCATGCTCGGCTGAGTCTTCGTTCAAAATCGGGTTGGTGTTGTTGATGTGGATGAGCACCTTGCGACGCTGACCCACGCTGTCGAGGACTTCGATCATGCCGCCAGGACCCGACAACTGCAGATGACCCATGTCAGCCGCGGTCTTTTGCGTCAGACCCAGCGTAATCATTTCATCGCCCGTCCAGACGGTGCCATCAACCAGTACGCAATCGGCCTTTTGCATCGCTTCCAGTACATGCGGCTCGATTTCACCCAGGCCCGGCGCATAAAACAGCGTCTTGCCGGTCTCGATGTTTTCGATCAGGAGGCCATTGTTGTCGCCGGGCTGGGGATTGGCGCGATGCGGCGAATACGGCGGCGCCTTGCTCTTCAGTGGCAGCGGGTGAAAACGAATGCCTGCGATACCCGGCACCTCAATCGGTGCAAAGCGCGTCTTGTCGGCCGAGAGTCCGGTAATTTCATGATGCTCGACACCGCAATAGTGCGACAGGACTTTGGCCAGTGGCAATCCGTGGTTCAGATCATCCCAGACCGAATCGGTGCAGTACAGATTGAGCTTCTTTTTCCCTTCGCGCAGCATCAGCAGTCCGGTGATGTGATCAATCTGAGCATCCATCACCATCACGGCGGCAATCCCCGAGTCACGGATCGCGCGCGCTGGCTGCAGCGCAGGATTGGAGCGCAGCTGGAAGAGAATATCCGGCGAGGCATTGATCAACACCCAATCGGTGCCATTGGCCGACACCGCAATCGACGACTGCGTGCGTGCTTTGGCCTTGATACTGCCTTTGCGCACACCGGCACAGTTAGCGCAATTGCAATTCCATTGCGGGAAACCGCCGCCCGCAGCAGAACCTAAAACGAGAATTTTCATGATTTTCAGGAGGTGGAGTTAATTGTTGTGCGTAGCCAGCCTTGCGTCATTTCGAACGCAAGCGACGACAATCCTGCGAAGACCACGCATGGCTGAAGCAGGCAATCGTGATGGAAAGCCGGCAGAAGCAATCCGGCGGAACAGACAGAAAGGCATCATCATCTCCTCTCACCCCGTTTGAAAACAGCGCGTTACAACGACAGCGCCGGTTTTTTCAGAAAATTGCCTTGGGGTGAAGCTGGTCTCTTGTGTTATTTATTAAGGTCATTCTAGCCCAAAGCCTGCCCGGAAAAATTCATGTCTGTGACACCGTTCGACCAGCAAAACCTACCCACCGCCGACGGCCACACGCTGTTCGTGGCCCAGTACGGTCAATCCGACGCGCCCGCCGCGGTTGTGCTGCACGGCGGCCCCGGCAGCGGCACCCAGCCTTCGGTGCTGGAGTGGTTCGACCTCAAACGACAGCGCGTTGTGCTGTTTGATCAGCGCGGTGCCGGACGATCAGAACCTCAGGGCGAGATCCTCAACAACAACAGCTCAAAACTGGTCGCTGATATCGAATTGATCCGAGAACATTTGCGCATCGATCGGTGGATGGTGGTCGGCGGCTCCTGGGGCGCGACACTGGCCCTGCTGTATGCAGGCCGACATGCGAATCGGATCAGTGCGATGGTTTTGCGCGGCAGCTTTCTCGCCAGTCAGCGCGAGCTGCACTGGTTTTTTCAGTCATTGCGCGCAATGGTGCCGCACGCATGGGAAGAGCTGACCCTGGGCTGGCATGACGAACAAAAGCAGCAAGTGCTCGCCACACTGGGCAGGCAGCTATTGCACGGATCGGCGAGCGAGGCCGAAGATGCCGCGACTCGTTGGGGCGCTTATGAAGATGCGGTGATGCAGGCGATGTCCGGCAAGCTCACGGCATCGACTGACTCAGCGGTGAAAGCACCTGCGGCATCTGCGCGCGCGATTGGCAAATATCGCATTCAGGCACACTACCTGCTGAATGCCGGCTTCACTTCCGAAGCGGATTTGCGCAGCGCCGCAGAACAAATGGCCCATACGCCAACCATCATCGTGCATGGCACGCATGATCTGGTCTGCCCGCCGGAAAATGCAGCGCATCTCACACGTATGATGCCCCACGCCCGTCTGCAATGGGTTCCGAAGGGCGGACACACACCAGCCGATCCGCTGATTGCAGCCGCCTTGCGCGACGCGGTGGCGACGCTGCGCGATGCCCTGTAAAAAAACCGGCGAGCTGCAAACTCGCCGGTTTCTGTGGACCGCAACCTCAGCCGTAATTATTTGGCCGTACGTTAGCTGAACTTCAGCCGTAGCTCAGCCGTTCATTTCTGCAGCTTGCGATAAATGGTGTTTCGCGACACCCCCAGGGTACGGGCCGCAGCCGAGACGTTACCGCGATGTTCATCCAGCGCTTTTTGTATGGTCAGCAGTTCCACATCCTCCAGACGACCGGCCGCAGCGGCAACCACGGTGGCGCTTTGCAGCGCGACCTCAGGTCTGATCGTCAGCGGTGCATCATCATCGAGAAAATCTTCGGGCAGGTGTTCCATTCGGACTTCACGCGCCGAACCAGCCATCACAATCGCAGTGCGCAGCAGATTGGTCAGCTGGCGGAAATTGCCGGGCCAGTTGTGTCGCTTGAACAAAGCCATCACTTCCGGCGATACCGTCGGCGGTTCGCCGCTGGCTTCCGCGGCCAGCAGGCGATGAATGACGACTTCAAGATCACTGCGCTCGCGCAGCGGCGGCAGACGCACCACCAGACCATTCAGCCGGTAGTACAAATCCTCACGAAACTGCGCTTTGGCGATCATGTCGCGCAAATTTCGATTGGTGGCGCAAATCAACGCAACATTCACCGGAATCGATTTATTGCTGCCCAAGGGCATGACCAGTCGCTCCTGCAGCACACGCAACAGCCGCGCCTGCAATCCCAGTGGCATATCGCCGATTTCATCGAGGAAGAGTGAACCGCCATTCGCCTGAAGTATCTTGCCGGTGCTGCCTTTTTTGCGCGCACCGGTGAATGCGCCATCTTCATAGCCAAAGAGTTCCGATTCAATCAGGCTCTCGGGAATGGATGCGCAGTTGACTGCAACAAAAGGGCCTTCGGCACGCGGCGAATCATTGTGGATGGCCTGTGCCAGCAACTCCTTGCCCGTCCCGGTCTCGCCCGTGATGAGAATGGGAATGTCACGCCCCATGACGAGATTGACTTTGTGAATGATCGCAGCGACTTTTTCATCGCCGGTGTCAAGATAATGCAGGCTCGATAACCGGTGCCCACGCGCGATGTCA
>JBILCO010000141.1:0-5940 GCA_044353075.1 Burkholderiaceae bacterium | reverse complement strand
GGCTGTTGGTCATTCCCTTCTGTTTCGGTTTGGGCTGGATCGCTGCCCGCGTCGACATTCGTCACGTCATTGCCGAATCACGTAGTCTGCCGCGCAGCTATTACAAAGCACTCAATGCCTTGCTCGACGAGCAGCCGGACAAGGCGATCGATATTTTTGTCGAGATCGCACGACTGGATCCGGAAACGGCCGAGCTGCATTTTGCGATGGGTAATCTTTTTCGTCGGCGCGGCGATATCGAGCGGGCGGTTCGGGTTCACCAGAACCTGCTGGCACGACCGGACTTGTCTCCTGAATTAGCCAGTCAGGCGCGCTATGAACTGGGCCAGGATTATCTGAAGGCGGGGCTGCTGGACCGGGCCGAGGAGACATTTGATCAACTCGCGCAATCGCAGTACGGTACACAGGCGCGCCGAGCGCTGCTGGAAATTTACCAGCGCGAAAAAGAATGGAAGCGCGCCATGCAGGCGGCACTGGCCTTGCAAGAGTCTGCGGCCGGCGCCTATCAGAAGGAAATCGCACAGTTTCACTGCGAGCTGGCGCAGGATGAGCTCGTGCATGCCAATCCCGATATTGCACTGGGCACGCTGGACAAGGCCCTGTCGTACGATCGCAATAACGTGCGGGCCATGATCCTGATCGGTGATTGTCTGCTTGCCAAAAAAGATATCGAGGGCGCCCTACTCGCATGGCGTCGGGTCGAGCAGCAAAGTGTGCCGCACGTCGCGCTGGTCGCGCAGCGCCTGATGGATGGTTACCGCGCTGTCAATCGTGCGCGTGAAGGTCTGAACCTGCTCAAGGGCTATCTGGCTGAAGCCCCCTCGATTGATTTGCTGGAGGTCACCTTCAAAGCGGTACTCGAACTCGACGGCCCGGATAGTGCGAATCAGCTGGTGGGTGATGAGCTGCGCCGGACCCCGACACTTCTGGGACTGGACAAGCTCATCGAAGCACGCCTGATGGTCGCGCCGCCGGAGGGGCGCGCAGAGCTATCGCTCATCAAGAGTCTGGTGGCCGGGTATGCGCAGAAACTGGCACGCTACCAATGCAATCATTGTGGCTTCAAGGCCAAGCAGTTTTACTGGCAGTGTCCAGGCTGTAGTCATTGGGAAAGCTACGCGCCGCGCCGCACAGAAGAGATGTCCATTATGAATCAGGGCTAGATTTTGCAACCCTGCATGCAGGGTTGTGATGAGTACTGATGATGATTCACTCACCACACGCCGACCGCTTTTCAAACCATCCATCGCCAGCGCTCTGAACACGGGGTGCGCCGCCCTGCACGAAATCACCGCCACACTCTCGCTAGCGACGGCACTGCGTCGCGACGCTTATCTTGATCGAGCCTCTGCATGCTTTAAGTAGGCCGGCAAACGAACACATTGTTGGAGCACGAAGCCGATGATCGGCACGCTGCGCGAAATTCTGGTCATGCAATTTAATCATGATTTTTTGAATCAAATTGCAGCTTGTTTTCGCGTTTAATGTGTATGCGGCAGGTGCAGAGCAAGTGTCGCAATTGTCCAATCCACTGAAACGGAGAAACTGAATGTTCAATAAATTTTTGTCGCTGATTGCAGGTATTTTTTTTGTGGCGACATCGGCTTGGGCGGCTGTTGAAATCAACACCGCTGATCAGGCCGCACTGGACGGTATTGCAGGTATTGGTCCGGTCACTTCCAAAGCGATACTGGAAGAGCGCAAAAAGAATGGCAACTTTCGGGACTGGGCGGATCTCGAGCAGCGGGTTCGCGGGATTGGCGAGAAAAATTCGGTCAAATTATCTGCTGCCGGCTTGATCGTGAACGGCCAGCCGCGGAACCCGGCACCGGTGTCCGCGAAGCCGGCAAAAGCAGTCAAACCTCAGGCCGAGCCGGTCAAGGCGACGGAGGTCAAAAACTGAGCGGTTTCATCTGTCAGCCAGGTCGGGGAGGTAGCATGACGCCGGCTGACTCCCCGGCGACGCTGCTCGTGTTCAGCGATTAAAATGGCAGCTTGTTTACCTTTAGAAGAGCTGACTCCGCTATGCGTTACCTGGCAATCGAAGACCTGATCGGCAACACGCCGCTGGTGCAACTGAAGCGCATCCCGGGAGAGGATGCGCGACAACGCAATAACATCATCCTGGGCAAGATGGAGGGCAATAACCCGGCAGGCTCCGTGAAGGACCGGCCGGCCATGTCCATGATCCGGCATGCGGAGGAGCGCGGCGATATCAAACCGGGCGACACGCTGATCGAGGCCACCAGCGGCAACACCGGTATTGCCCTTGCCATGGCGGCGGCAATGCGCGGCTTCAAGATGATCTTGCTGATGCCGGAAAATCTCAGCCTCGAGCGCCGACAGAGCATGGCGGCCTATGGTGCCGAAATCATTCTCACGCCGAAAACTGGCGGCATGGAGTATGCGCGGGATCTGGCGGAGCAGATGCAAAAAGAGGGCAAGGGCATCATCCTTGATCAATTCGCCAATCCGGATAATCCGCGGGCGCACTACGAAGGTACCGGGCCTGAAGTCTGGCGCGACACGGAAGGTCGGGTCAGTCACTTTGTCAGCGCGATGGGCACGACCGGCACCATCATGGGCGTGTCAAAGTTTTTGAAAGAAAAAAATCCGGACATCCGCATCATTGGTGCTCAACCTGAAGAGGGTTCGCAGATACCGGGTATTCGCAAATGGCCGGAAGCCTATCTGCCGAAAATCTTTGACCGTAGTCGTGTCGATCAGGTTGAAACCGTCAGTCAGGCCGCTGCGGAGCAGATGGCGCGCCGCATGGCGGTAGAAGAAGGCATTTTTGCCGGCATTTCAGCGGCAGGAGCCTGCGAAGTTGCCTTGCGTATTTCTCAAACCACGGAAAACGCAGTGATCGTTTTTATTGTCTGCGATCGGGGTGATCGTTATTTATCAACAGGGGTGTTCCCTGCTTAGCGTCACTTTCGCCTGAGCTCCCGGTCATGTCGAGTCCCTGCATTCAGTAAGTTGAACCCCTTGCAGAGTGTCCACAAGGGGCCGGATGTCACGCGTTGTGTTTGGGTTTGAACTGTTTGTCACTGATGCGGAATTTTTCTCGACGGTCACCCATTAGTACACGCAGCTCACGAATACTCAGACTGCTGACCTCATGCATACGAATTAACAGTGATGCGCCAACGGGCAGGCGGCGGTGCCGTATTTTGCTGATGACCGGTGGTGCGACTTCCAGTGCGCGTGACAATGCGGCATCATTTTTCAGATGCAGTTTCTCAATGAGCGAATCGAGCAGGTTGTTGGGATCGTAAGCTACCTGATCAGCGAGTCGATTGCTTTCTTGATTATCAAACTGTGTCGTCATTTGAGTGTGCATTCCCTAAAACTGGTGGTGAATGAAATGCCCTGGTTGGTTGCATCAAGACAAGCCGCTGTCCCCCAATGCTCCCGTCCAACCATTGCAACCGGTGTTTATGATTAGTTTTTTCTAATAAATTAGAGACGTTTAATAAGAGTCACCTATGGCTCATCCTTTGTTGCGATCTCTAAGGCTGAATTTACGGCTGCCAGTAAATTTCCAAATCACAAGTTTATTGTAGTTAATACAAAAATCTCCAGTTTTGAGAATCCTCAAGACAATAAAGCAATTGAATTGGCCATTCTGAAAACGCATCCCTTTATCCGATGCTCTTTGCAACGGATAAGTTCTTCGCCTTGGTGGTCTGGTAATCGATCAAAAAGTAGCGGGAAGGTGCCGATGGCCAGGGTGCTCAGGCAGAAATCAGCGCCGAGCGACAAGGATTACTGACTTGATTTTGCGGCTTGGTGCACACGCTGAATCAGTGCATCCCAGCCGTCTTTGCCGAGATCGCGCAGCGTATCCAGATTTTTTTCAACCAGCTGTGCGGCCTCCGGTAGTACATCCAGGGCCGCATCGACGCTCGCTTCACGCAACAAGTGCAGCATGGGAAAAGGCGAGCGATTGGTGTTGTGGGTAATATCCTCGGGATCCATTCCGGCGAAACGATAATCGGGATGGAAGCTCGCGATCTGCACCACCGCCTCTAGCCCACTTTCCTCGAGAAATTCTTCCGTCCATCCAATGAATTCGTTGTATTCCTCGAAATTCAGCAAGGCTTGCGGGTGAATCAGCAGTGCCGTATCAGTTTTTTCCGGGTCAGCATGCATCAATCCCTCAATCGCTGCGATCAGATCATCCATCAGGCCCTTTTCTTCCGTTGCGTGGCTGACCTGATAAGCAACTTGTTGCTGACGGTACACTGATTCGGCAAACGGACACAAGTTCAGCCCGATGACGACGTGTTCCAGCCAGGCGCGTGTCAGTGCAATGACTTCATGGTCAGGTGGTGTGTGCCGGGGGAGAGTCGTCGTCACAGGGGTTGACGTTGTTGTCTGACCGCCTTGCCCAGCTCGATCACGGTCATGGCATAGAAAAAGCTGCGGTTGTATTGAGCAATCGCGAAGAAATTGGCAGTGCCCAGCCAGTACAGGGTTGGTCGCTCACCGTCCTGCAAATCGACCAGTCCGTAACTGATCGCATTGGGCAGGCTGTCATTGACCGATACACCGGCACGAGTGAATTCATCGAGCGTAAATGTCGCTTCAAGACTCTTGCCGAGCATGTCTGGCCAGCCTGCATCGGGTTGCCCGGATACCGTCACCGGGAATACCAAGGGTTGCTCGGGGCGCCAGCCGTGTTGTGACAGAAAGCTGGCAATACTGCCGATGGCATCAGCGGGTGAATTACGCAAGTCAATCTTGCCATCGCCGTCAAAGTCCACCGCGAACCGACGTATGCTGCCCGGCATGAATTGCGGCAAACCGATCGCACCCGCAAAAGATCCATAAAAGCTCAGCGGATCCATGTCGTTATCCCGTGCTAGCAGGAACAGATGTTTTAGTTCTTCGCGGAAATATTTCATTCGTGCATCGCGATTAGCTGTGGGCGGATAGGCAAAAGCCAGTGTGGCCAGTGCATCGGCCACGCGAACATTGCCGGTCATTTTGCCGTACATGGTTTCTACGCCCAGAATGCCCACGATAATTTCGGCCGGCACCCCGAATTCCAGTTGCGCACGACTCAGCGCGGCTTCATGCTTTTTCCAGAAGGCGGCACCGGCCCGCAAGCGGGTCGGTTCAATGAAACGCTCGCGATACACCGTCCAGTTTTTCACTTTGCTCGGCGGCGGCGGATTGATGAGCCTGACCACACTCTCGAGATAGTGAACTTTGCCAAACTGGGCTTTGAGTGTTTCCCGCTGCAGTCCATGCTGATCGCTGAGCTCATCAATGACTTCGGCAACACCCCGCCATTGCGCAAAATTAGCGAACTCGGGTTCTTCGGCCGGTTTTGACTCATGGCTACGGCTCTTGTGCGTCTTGCCAGGCTTGGCCGCCTGTGCATATGACGGCAGACCCAGAACAAGCGCCGCACAAATCGAGACGAGGGATACAAAAGAGAAGTTTTTCATCGACAGACAGACGAGAGATCTAGCCTAAAACAGGCGGCCCCAAGTATAGTCGATCAAATGCCGGAGAATGGCGCCGCCGGAGCCGTCGTGCATAATCCGGTGCTGGTCCGTCCTGCACCGCCCGTTTTTCAGCCTCTGTGTCTACAGTATTTTTTCTCATCCGGATTGCCTGCTGCATGACATGGGCGGCTGGCATCCCGAGTCGCCGGCGCGGCTGCACGCGATTGAGGATCAGCTGATTGCCAGTGGCTTGTCGGGCCTGATTGCCCGCCGGGATGCACCGCTGGCGACCGTTGCCGATCTGCGCCGGGTTCACTCGGAGGCGGTGATCCATCGCCTCCAGACCCATCTGCCGGCACAGGCTCTACGGTTAGAATACGGGTCCCTACACGCCTTCGCCGTTACCCATGTCCATCCAGTGGTTCCCCGGTCACATGAACGCCGCGCGCAAGAAAGCTGCGGAGTCCATGGAAAAAGTCGA
>JBILCO010000140.1:0-5969 GCA_044353075.1 Burkholderiaceae bacterium | reverse complement strand
ATTCAGGGGCAGCTTCGGTATTTCGCCGTTCGCAAAACCGATGACCACATAGCGACCGCGCCAGGCAATCGAGCGGAATGCCGGTTCGGTATAGCTACCACCGACCGGATCGTAGACCACATCCGGGCCTTTGCCGCCGGTGGTGCGTTTGATTGCTTCGCGTAAATCTTCACTGGCGTAGTTAATCAATTCATCGGCGCCGTGCTGTTTGCAGATGGCGAGCTTCTCGTCGGTTGAGGCGGCAGCGATCACCCGCGCACCGATCGCCTTGCCGATTTCAATCGCGGCCAGTCCGACACCGCCGGCTGCGCCCAATACCAGCATGGTCTCGCCCGCTTTTAATTGCGCGCGATCGACGATCGCATGATGTGAGGTGCCATACGTCAGCGTCAGTGCGGCAGCGGTATCAAAGTCCATCGCTTCGGACATGGGAAGCACAGCGGCCTCGGGAATAGCGATCTGCTGTGCGAATGCACCTTGCGGTACAAACGCAAAAACGCGATCACCTTTGCTGAATTTTGTGACGCCCTCACCCACCGCTCTGACAATGCCGGCCAGCTCATTACCGGGCGTGAAAGGCAATTCAGGTTTGAACTGGTATTTGTTCTGGATGATCAGCACATCAGGAAAATTGACCCCGGCGGCCATGATGTCGATCATGACCTCACCGGCGGCAGGCATCACGTCCGCTTGTTCTTCGATGACCAGCGTTTCAGGCAGACCCCAGGCTTTGCAAACAACGGCTTTCATAGTGTTCCTGTCGTTTTAAGAATTATTGTGGAATGGCGAATTAACTGAATTTTGGTGCACGTTTCTCGATGAAAGCGCGGATGCCCTCGCGGCCATCTTCCGTGTCACCGGAGGCATACATGGCATCCCGTTCGGCATCGAGATGATGTAACAGCGAATGATGGGACGCCGCATTGATCAGCGCCTTGATACGTGCCTGCGCCTGCGCAGGTCCTTTGGCCAGCTGATGCCCGAGTGCTCTGGCGGTAGCCGCGAGTTCAGCGTCAGGGTAGACCGCATCGACCAGGCCCATGCGCAGGC
This sequence comes from Burkholderiaceae bacterium, assembly GCA_044353075.1. Classification (GTDB taxonomy): domain Bacteria; phylum Pseudomonadota; class Gammaproteobacteria; order Burkholderiales; family Burkholderiaceae_D; genus Pernthalerella. The sequence goes on along the minus strand of JBILCO010000140.1, from coordinate 4,919 downwards.
ATTCAGCGGCAGGCACGGGACGGTTGGTCAGAAAAATGTCTTTCGCTCGAGCGACACCGGCGCGCTGGGTCACAAACCAGGAACCACCGACATCGGGCGTCAGGCCAATCGCGGAATAACCACCGCGTAATTTCATCGATTCGGCGGCCAGTACGATGTCGCCGCACAAGCCCAGACCGATGCCGCCACCGCCGACCGCGCCGTTGATTGCGCAGACCACGGGTATCTCCATCATCGACAGCAGACGCAGCGCTGCGTGGACGGGCTCGAGCAGTTCTTTCAGTGTGTCAACCAGCGGACGCGAAGTATCGGCAAAGGCATTCACATCGCCACCGACGCAGAACTGCTTGCCGTTGGCGGTAATGAGCAAGGCGCGGAGGGACTTGTCACCGGCGACTTGCTCAATCGCAGACGCAAAGGCCTGCGCCATCGCCAGATCGAGTGCATTCGCACGCGCGGGGTTATTAAACGTAATGATGGCAAGCGCGTGGTCGATCTCGACCGTTAACGGTGAAGACATGAAAGACAACTCCTGGGTGGTTCACTAGAATGGGATTTACAGCTGCGGGCAGACAGCGGATGCCATTCTAACAAAGGATGTTCGGCAGTCAGCAGTCCGATGACCGTGAGAAGGGGTAAGCATCCCCATACGCATTCCCCCCGGAAACTCGTGAGCGTCGACACCGCACTCAGGACTTACTGTCTGCCAGAGGGGACTCGGCCGGCGACACGATCTGACTTGTCATTATGAAAATATTCGCCAACAGAAAACGATCAGCCACAGCCCTCAGGCCAGCCCATGGCGCTTGGCATATTGATGCAATTCAATCGGCGTATGCACGCCAAGCTTCTGCCGTATCGATGACTGATAATTGGCGACGGTCTTGGACCCCAGATGCAGGCGCTGCCCGATTTCATCGACCGTATGACCATTGGCCAGCAACCGAAAGATCTCGAATTCACGCGGCGCGAGTTGCAAATGAGGGGCACTCTCCCTCTCGGCCTCAGCAACGGCAGACGCCAGATCATCGGCGATGGGTTTCTCGCCGCGCATGACCTGATGGATCGCTTCGACCATGCGCTCAGGCGGCATGCTTTTGGTCAGGTAACCACTCGCACCCGCGCGCAGCGCCTGCAAAGCAAGCGCTGCGTTTTCATGCATGGTAAAGACGAGCACACGTTGCTCGGGATACCGCTGCAAAATCCGGCGCATGCTCTCCAGACCACCCTGCCCTGGCATAGAGAGATCCATCACCACCACATCCGCTGCCGTGTGGGCGAGCATCGCATACGCGCGCTCACCGCTGTCGGCTTCAGCCACCACTTGCAGCGCCGGCTCCAGCTCAAGATAACGCTTGTAGCCTGCACGAACGACTGCATGGTCATCGACCAGCATGACGCGCACCATATCAGCGGCCATCAGCAAGCTCCCTCAAAAGTGCGGCATCCAGCGGGAAGATAGCTTCCAGTCGCAGGCCATGCGGAGCAACCGCGTGCCAGTGCACCTGCCCCTGATTGGCGAGCACACGCTCGCGAATGCCAATCAGACCGAGGCCGCTGGCGGGCTGCGGATTCGGCAACGGCATCCCTTTGCCATCATCAGCGATCGTCAGTGTCAGGGTTTGTCCTGCACGATCGACCTGGACAGCAATGTCGACACCGCTGGCATTGGCATGCCGCATGACATTGGTCAGGGCCTCCTGCGCGATGCGGTAAACCGCCACCGCCAGGCGCTGAGGTATGGCGACATGGTCGAGGTTCACGAACAAGCGGCAGTCCAGAGCGACCGAGCCGCGTGACTGCCGCTGACGCACCAGATCGCGCAGGGCCTGCTCAAGCGCGATATCGTTTTCTTCACCGCCCTGAAGACCATAAGGACGCAGCTGTGCGAGCAGGCTTCGCAATTGCGAAAGTATGCTGCTGCTGTTTTCGTACATGGCCTGTGCGCAGGTTTCAAGCGCGGTCTGGCCGGACGATTGCTTGAGCAAATACGAGGCATCGACCTGTATCGCTGTGAGCAATTGGCCGAATTCGTCGTGCAATTCATGCGCGAGCTTGCGACGCTCCTCTTCCTGTACATCCTGCAGCCGATGCAACAACTCGCGCTGCTTGGCAATCTGCTCAGTGAGCGCCGCCGCGAGATGATTGAGCGCCTGCGCGATCTGATTCAGCTCCCTGGTCCCGGAGGCAGTAATGCGGGTAGCGTAATGACCGGCCTCAATGCGGGCGATGCCCGAGAGAATGTCCGAGAGCGGTGCGAGTGCCAGGCGCAGTGTGATCCAGATGGCGATAATCAATGCCAATGCCAGCGCACCGAACAGTGCCAGCTGCAATAAGGCGCCGGTGACCGCCTCGCTGCTCTCCGAATCCGGATTGGGTTCGAGCATAAGCGTGACGCTGCGACCATCGCTGCGCTGCAATGACAACGCATAACTGCTCATCCCGGCATCGCTGGCCAGAAAGCGGCTCAGCATCACCGGCATATCGAACGGCGGTGGATCCGGGGGCCGGGTCAGGCGGCGTCCCGATTCATCCAACAAAGCGACATGAAAGTGCCGCAGACGTTCACCGCGGTTGAGGGCATCAATCGCTTTGATTTGCTGATCGACGGAGGCACTTCCCTGCAATTCGGCCAGGGTGGTGATGAGCTGACCGATGCTCTCACTGCCCCGCACTTCATCGGCAATATCCTGGCGAGCGGCAGAGAGCGTGAACACGGCAGCAATCATCAGCATCAGCAAGCCGACCACGAAAAGCCGTAACAGGAGTCGGGTAATGAGTTGCATGGCGGCTCCGGGAGGAAGACGAATACGCTGAAATCGGCGATGCAGGCAGCGATGACTGCGATAACGAAAAATATGCAAAGCACTGATCAAGTTGCTCCGCATCAATACGACAGCGATTATACGATCAGCGAACGAATGTTCACTGGAAACCGCTGTCAAATTCGCTGATACTTCATTGACAATCCGCTGACCATGCGTCGACAGCCGGTCGACGCCAGACGGATGTTCGACGGATGTTCGACTGACATCTGCTGATCAATCTGCTGACCACCAAGGAATGCCTGCGCCATGCCGGAACATTCTTCCGGACTACCCTTTTTACGCGAGACGCTGATTTTTCTTGCGCTGGCCGGCATTTTGATTCCTTTGCTTCAGCGCTTCCGCGTTAATCAAATTCTGGGCTTCCTTGCCGTCGGTGTTTTGCTGGGCCCGTTCGGACTGTGGCTCTGGGTGGGTCATTTGCCCTGGCTGGAAAACATCATCTTCATTCGTGTCGAGGGCACAGTGGCTCTGGGGGAGCTGGGTGTGCTGTTTCTGATGTTTACGATCGGGCTGGAGTTGTCTGCAGAGCGTTTATGGATGCTGCGGCGATGGGTGTTTGGCGCAGGTACCGCGCAAGTGCTTTTGTCGGCGCTGCTGATCGGTGGCGTCGCGCTGCTATTTGGGAATGAACTGCCCGCTGCCATTGTGCTGGGGCTGGTGCTGGCGTTGTCATCGACCGCAGTCGTGATGCAGCTGATGACCGACCGGCGAATGCTCGACACACCGCTGGGTCAAGCCTCTTTCTCCATTTTGATGCTGCAAGACCTCGCGGTGGTGCCGATCCTGATCCTCACCGGCGTTCTCTCGCGCGGGAACACGGAGCATCTGTGGGCATTGCTGGCCGATGTACTTTTCAAATCAGTTGCCGCGATCGTGCTGATCTACCTGCTGGGACGTCGGGTGATACGACCGGTGTTCAAGGCTTTGTCACAGCAGCACCAGCCGGCGACCTTTGTTGCGCTGATTTTGTTGTGTACCCTGGGTATTGGCGGGCTGACCGCTTATGCCGGCTTGTCGATGGCACTCGGTGCGTTTCTCGCCGGTCTGCTACTGGCTGAAACCGAATTTCGTCACGAAGTCGAAGTCACGATCGAGCCTTTCAAAAGTCTGTTGCTCGGTTTGTTTTTCATGTCCGTGGGTATGCAGACGGACGTGCGCGCCATTATGGCGTCGCCACTCTGGTTACCGTTATCCGTGGTCGGTCTGTTCCTCGCCAAAGGCAGTGTGATGATGCTGGTGCTGCGTCTGGGAAGACTGCCTGCGGGCCGGGCATTCGAAGGCGGACTGCTGATGGGTCAGGGCGGCGAGTTTGCTTTTATTGTGACGAGCTATGCGGTGACCAGCAAACTTTTCTCGCCTGAACTGTCGCACTTTGTTCTGCTGATGGTCGGTCTGTCGATGTTTGCCACGCCCCTGATGGCACGCGTCGGTCACACGCTGGGGCAAGTCTGGGAGCAGCGTCATCATCACCCACCGGCGCCGTTGGACGGCGCCGAGACTGATGCATTGCAGGGTCATGTGATCATTGTGGGTTTCGGAAGGATGGGGCAATTGCTGGCGGAAATTCTGAACGCTCAGGGCGTGCGCTATGTCGCGATCGATATCGACATGCACCGCTCGACCTGCAAACATCCACTGGGGGAGCCCGTCTATTTTGGCGATGTGAGCCGACCCGAACTGCTGCATCGGGTCCATGCCAGTCAATCCGCCGCGATCGTGTTGACCATGGACCATGCCGATGCCGCATTGCATGCAACGCGCGCGATTCGCCGTGAATTTGCAGACATCCCGCTACTGGCCCGCGCACATGATGAAGATCATGCTTTTGCCCTGCGGGAGGCAGGTGCCACTCGGGTGATGCCCGAAACACTGGAAGCCGGGCTCCAACTTTCGTCATCGGTATTGCAGGTCATGGGCATGAGCGACATTGCGATCAATGATGCAATTCGCGCCGAACGAAACATGCGCCTTGCCCGGGTTCTTGAAGCCCATGGCGATTCATGCACGACCACAAAAGGCAACGAGCCGTCGGAATAAGTGATGCGAATGAGGCCATCGAGGACGGTGCTGATTAAACAAAACCGGAAACTT
>JBILCO010000138.1:0-6061 GCA_044353075.1 Burkholderiaceae bacterium | reverse complement strand
AGAGCATCCCATCCAAACGATCTCAATCGTGTTCACTTGCGCGCTGGCCGTGTGCCCGATCAGGGCAACCGACATGAAATTCTCATCAGTGAGGGCTTTGCGCTAGCCAACTCTCTGCAGGCAGGTGCGGTTCTGCACGCTGTTATGAATGGCCGGCGTGAAAAACTGACGGTGACGGGCATCGCGATTTCTCCAGAGTACATTAGTGAAATGCGCGGCAGCGGATTCCCGGACTATCGTCGCTTCGGCGTGTTGTGGATGGATCAGGAGGCGCTCAGTCATTTGCTGGATATGCGCGACGGTTTCAACGACATCGTGCTGACGCTATCACCGGGTGCCAACGAAGCTGATGTCATTCACCGTCTGGACGGACTGCTCGAGCCCTTTGGCGGATTGGGCGCCGTCGGCCGCGAGGATCAGCTCTCGCATCAATTCATCCGTAACGAGCTGGCACAGACAAAGGTGAGTGCCACTGTCATTCCGGCTATTTTTTTGAGCGTCGCAGCCTTCCTGGTGCATAACGTATTGTCAAGGCTGACGGCGCTGCAGCGCATGCAGATCGGCTTGCTCAAAAGTTTTGGCTACAGCGATATCGCCATCGCCAGTCACTACATACAGTTTGCCCTGCTGACCGTCGCAGCAGGCAGTGTTGCCGGTATTGCGCTGGGCAGCTGGATGGGTACCTGGCTGGCGCAACTGTATGCGCGTTTTTTTCATTTTCCGGTGCTGTCGTTTTCCTTGTCGGCCTCACTGGTCATGGTGGCCTTGTTACTGAGTCTGCTGGCCGCTGTGCTGGGCGCGGGCTTGGCGGTCTATCGCGTCTTGCGTCTGAAGCCAGCTGAGGCGATGCGTCCGGAATCGCCGCCACGTTACCGGCAAAGCCCACTGGAAAAAGCCCGACTGTGGCGACGCTTACCGCTGGCTTTGCGTATGGTGTTACGCAATCTCTTGCGAACTCCATTGAAAACTTCACTGACGATACTCGGTCTTTCAATGTCCGCTGCGCTGGTGATCACCGGTCTTTTCTCGTTTGATGCCTTGAATGAAGTTATCCGCTTCCAATACCGTGTTCTGCAACGCGAAGATCTGAGCGTGACATTCAACGAGACATATTCGCTTGACGCCGTCAAAAGCCTTGCCCGGTTGCCCGGTGTCTTGCGCTCTGAGGCTTTCTTGTCCGCACCAGCAACCATCAAGTTTCGTCACCGGTACAAAAAAACGGTCATCACCGGTCTTGAACAGCAGCGGCAATTGAGACTGACCGTCGATGCAAATGAGCGCGCGATAGAACTGCCCGGCGAAGGATTGGTTTCTTCGCGCATGCTGGCCGATCTCCTGCACATCCGGACCGGCGACAGGGTGGAAATCCATTTTCTGACCGGACGACGTCAACAGTTTGAGCTGCCCGTGGCCTTGATACTTGATGAACCGATGGGTGCCTTTGCCTACATGGATCTGCAGGCCTTGTCCCGACTACTGCAAAAAGCACCGACGGCCAATGGCGCCTGGCTCGCACTGGATGCGATGCACACCGATGAATTTTTCCGCCGAATCAAAGCACTGCCTGCACTGTCCGGCACCAGCCTACGCGAGGTCACTATCGAAAGTTTTCTTGCGACCGTCGGAGAAAACATTCGCATCAATAACACGGTCCTGATTATCTTCGCCTGCGTCATTGCGGCCGGCATTATCTACAACTCGGCCCGGATCTCGCTCTCGGAGCATGCTACTGAACTGGCCAGTCTGCGCATTCTTGGCTTCACCCGAGCCGAAGTTGCGGTCTTGCTGCTGACCGAGCAAGGCCTGCTGACTGCCATCAGCATTCCGCTGGGCTGTCTGATTGGTTATGGGTTGGCCGCCTTGATTGCGATGCTGCTGTCGCAAGAGCTGTTCCGTATCCCTCTGATCATCAGCGGCCGCACCTGGGTGTCTGCGGCGGTCGTGGTCCTGATCTCGGCCATCGCCTCGGCAGTGTCAGTCTGGATTCGATTACAGAAGCTGGATTTAATCACCGTCCTGAAAACGCGCGAATGATGTCGACAATTTCAAACAAAAGAACAAGCCTGCTGATTGCGATCAGTGTGCTGTCTGTCGCTGGCCTGATCGTATGGCTGCTGACACCGGCGCCATTACGACTCCAGCAAATACGCGTCGGCAAAGGGCCCATGAGCGTCAGCGTCGATAACGAGGGTATCGTCAGAGTGCGCGATGCTTATGTGGTGGCCAGTCCGATCGCGGCGACGGTAGAACGCATCACACTGCGCATTGGAGACCCTGTCATGCGCGGCGATGTGATTGCCTGGCTCGCTCCCCTGCCCGTCGATCTGCAAGCACAGGAACAGACCCTCGCCCGCATGAAGGCGGCCGAGGCGCGATGGACGGAAGCGGTACTTCAGCAAAGCGAAGCCGAAATCAGTCACGAACTGGCACGACATGAACTTGAAAGACGACAGGTACTGGCGCGTGATCATTTCATCTCACCGCAAGCACTGGAGCAGTTCATCGTTCGCGAGAGCACCATGCGTACCGCCGCCCGCGCGGCACAGGCTCGCACCAAAGCCGCACTCGCCGTCATCGCTGAAGCCCGCGCGGCCGTCCATGCAGTAGTCCGCGCGCCGGAGCGACGCTTGCCTGTCAGGGCACCGGCTTCAGGCCGCGTTCTCGCGATCAGCCAGCAAAGCGAGCGCACGATTGCTGCTGGCCAGCCGCTCATCATCATGGGTGATCCGCTGCGCATGGAAGCAGTGGTCGACGTGCTCTCGGTCGATGCCGTCAAAGTTCAACCCGGCATGCGCATGCAGCTACAGAACTGGGGCGGCGATGCACCACTGGAGGCCCTCGTGCGACTGATCGAGCCGGTCGCGTTCACCAAAATATCGGCACTGGGCATCGAAGAACAGCGCGTCAACATCATCGCCGACCCGATCGGCACCTCCTGGCCATTGGGCGAGGGGTATCGCATTCAGGCAAGTATTCTCTTGTGGCACCAGGATGCCGTTCTCAAACTTCCCGGCAGCAGCGTCTTCCGTGTAGCCAATGCATGGCGTGTGTTCGTTGTTGAGCAGGGACGCGCGCGCGAACGAACCGTCATAATCGGTCAGCGTAATCGGGATGACGTACAGATCACCGCCGGCCTGCGTGAAGGCGAGCGGGTGATCCGATTTCCCAGCCGGCAGGTGAGCGAAGGTGTACGTGTCAGCAATGAATGATTCCCGGGAGTGACATGGCGTGACCTTAGCTGGCGATAGGTAATACAGCGCGGCCGAGCCTCCCTGCATTCACCGGACTGCCGCGGGCTGATCAGAGAATTTCGGCCACCATCTCGATTTCGACACAGGCGCCCAGCGGCAGCTGCGCCACGCCAAAAGCCGAGCGCGCATGCTTGCCCGCCTCACCAAATACCTCGCCCAGCAATTCGGATGCGCCGTTGGTCACCAGATGATGTTCGGTGAAATCCGCGGTCGAATTCACCAGACTGACCAGCTTGACGATACGTTTTACCCGTGACAAATCGCCTTCGCAGGCGGCACTCAGTGTGGCCATGAGGTCGACCGCCACCGCCCGGGCGGCTTCCTTGCCCTGCTCGGTCGTCGTGTCGCGCCCGAGCTGGCCGACCCAGGGTTTGCCGTCTTTTTTGGCAATGTGGCCGGACACGAACAAGGTATTGCCGGTGCGGACATACATCACATAAGCGGCGGCCGGGGCGGCAACCGGTGGCAGGGTGATGCCCAGGGCGGTCAGGCGGGAAGCAATAGTCATGGGATTCCTTGGTTTTCGGTCAATGAAGGATGGCGAGCTGGCTAGGATTGTAGGGTCAGCGCCCGGACGGATCAATCGTAAAATCCAGCGATGGCCTATTCGCCACAGGCTTGAAATACCTCCGCCCGCCCCCAGATAACCGCAACTTGTGAATTTTTCTGCCAATTTTGTTAACAGAGGACACCATGGGCGCACCCGACAAGCAAATCCTGGGCTTTCAGGCCGAAGTCAAACAGCTGCTGCAGCTGATGATTCACTCGCTGTACTCCAACAAGGAAATTTTCCTGCGCGAGCTGATTTCGAATGCCTCCGACGCTGCCGACAAGCTGCGTTTCGAAGCGATCAACGATGCAGCACTCTTCGATAGTGACAGCGACCTGTGCATTGATGTCGCCTTCGATAAAACAGCACGCACCATCACGATTACCGACAATGGCATCGGTCTGTCACAGCAGGAAGCGATTGATCATCTGGGTACCATTGCCAAATCAGGCACCAAGGAATTTTTCTCGCGACTCTCCGGCGATCAGCAAAAAGATGCAGCACTGATTGGTCAATTCGGCGTCGGTTTTTATTCCGGCTTCATCATCGCCGACAAGATCACCGTCGAATCCCGCCGCGCCGGCTTGCCCGCCGATCAGGGCGTGCGCTGGGAATCTGCGGGTGAAGGTGAATTCACCGTCGAAACCATCACCCAGGAAAAGCGCGGCACACGCATCACCCTGCATCTGCGTGAAGGCGAAGATGAATTTCTGTCCGCCTGGCAGCTGCGTTCAGTAATCCGTAAATACTCCGACCACATCGCACTCCCCATTCGCATGCAAAAAGAAGAATGGGATGAAGAGAAAAAAGAGATGGTCGTCCGCGATGAACTCGAGACTGTCAACCAGGCCAGCGCACTCTGGGCACGCAGCAAATCCGATATCACTGACGAGCAGTACACCGAGTTCTACAAACACGTCTCGCATGATTATCAGGAACCCCTCACCTGGACACACAACCGCGTTGAAGGCCGCAGCGAATACACACAGCTACTCTACATTCCCACCCACGCACCGTTTGATCTGTGGGACCGTAACAAACGCGGCGGTATCAAGCTGTATGTAAAGCGCGTGTTCATCATGGACGACGCTGAGCAGTTGATGCCGGTGTATCTGCGTTTCGTGAAAGGTGTGATCGACTCCAACGACCTGCCACTGAATGTCTCGCGCGAAATCCTGCAGGAATCACGTGACGTGAAAGTCATACGCGAAGGATCTACCAAGCGCGTGCTCGGCATGCTGGAAGAACTGGCCAATGCTGACGAGCAGGACAAAAAAGACAAGTACGCAAGCTTCTGGAAAGAATTCGGTCAGGTGCTCAAAGAAGGCGCTGGCGAAGACGCGACCAACAAGGACCGCATCGCCAAACTGCTGCGCTTCGCCAGCACCCAAAATGACACGGACGCGCAGAACGTCTCATTTGCAGATTACGTCGCGCGAATGAAAGAAGGTCAGGACAAGATTTACTACGTCACTGCGGACAGTTGGACTGCAGCGAAGAACAGCCCACATCTGGAAATCTTCCGCAAGAAAGGCGTGGAAGTCTTGCTGCTCACAGACCGTGTCGATGAATGGATGCTGTCCTTCTTGACCGAATTCGATGGTAAAACACTGGTGTCGGTCGCCAAGGGCGATCTCGATCTGGGCAAGCTCGAAGATGAGGCCGAGAAAAAACAGAAAGAAGAAACCGAAACCGACTTCAAGGAACTCATCGGCAAAATGAAAACCGCACTCGCCGACAAAGCCAAGGATGTGCGCGTGACCTTCCGTCTGACCGACTCACCGGCCTGTCTGGTCGCCGATGAGCATGAACTCTCTGGTAACCTGCTGCGCATGCTGAAGGCGTCGGGCCAGAATGCACCGGACACCAAGCCTGTGCTGGAGATTAATCCCCATCATCCGCTGGTGCAGCGCCTCAAGTACGAAGAAGCCAAATTCGATGACTGGAGCAGCATTCTGTTCGATCAGGCAATGCTCGCCGAAGGTGGTCAGCTCGCTGACCCGGCAGGGTTCGTGAAAAAACTCAATGACATGTTGCTGGGTATGTCGCTGAAATAATTACCGAAATAATCACCGAGACCATCACTGAAATATTCGCTCGAATAACTATAAAAAACTGATGAACGACGACCTGCCCCTGCTGGACCGTGACTGCTTCGCACTGCCGGACACCACGCAATTATTTCCGGTGCAACGATCCACCCACGCGCCGCGCATCTTGCTGCTGTACGGCTCGCTGCGCGAGCGCTCGTTCAGCCGAC
>JBILCO010000164.1:0-5472 GCA_044353075.1 Burkholderiaceae bacterium | reverse complement strand
ATGTCCCTGCTTCGCTTTTATTTTTTCTTTTACTACAGCTACCCCAGCCTCACGGCGGTGGAGAAGCGGTAAGTTCACGTAAAAGCAAAGCGAACACAAACCGAATCTTAGAAACCGCCAGGAATGGCGGTTTTTTTATTTTGCGCGAAACATTCCTGGAGAAACCCATGCCACGCACTGATGACCTGAGGATTAGAGAGTTGAAGGAACTGACCCCGCCATCGCACCTGATACGCGAATTTCCGTGTTCGGAAAAGATCGCGACCGTCACTGCGAATTCACGGCAGGCCTTGCATCGCATTCTGCATGGTCAGGATGACCGCATGATGGTTGTGATTGGTCCGTGCTCGATTCACGATACCAAGGCCGCCATGGAATACGCGCGTCGTCTGGTCGAGCAGCGCGAGCGCCTGAAAGATGATCTCGAAATCGTTATGCGCGTTTATTTCGAGAAGCCACGCACCACGGTCGGCTGGAAGGGTCTGATCAATGATCCGTTTCTGAATAATAGTTTCCGCATCAATGATGGCTTGCGTCTGGCGCGCGAGCTGCTGATGAACATCAACGAGCTGGGCCTGCCCGCAGGTACCGAGTTCCTGGATGTGATCAGCCCGCAGTACATTGCTGACCTGATCAGCTGGGGCGCGATCGGTGCCCGCACCACTGAATCGCAAGTCCATCGTGAGCTGGCTTCGGGCTTATCCTGCCCGGTCGGTTTCAAGAACGGTACCGATGGCAATATCAAAATCGCCGCTGATGCAATCAAGGCGGCATCACAGCCGCACCACTTCTTGTCCGTCACCAAAGGCGGGCACTCGGCCATCGTGTCGACCAATGGCAATGAAGATTGCCACATCATTCTGCGTGGCGGCAAGGCGCCGAATTACGACGCCGCCAGCGTCGAGGAAGCTGCCAAAGCGCTGGCCTCCAACGGGCTGTCTCAGAAACTGATGATTGATTCGTCTCACGCGAATAGCTCGAAGAAGCCGGAGAATCAGGTGCCGGTTTGTGCCGACATCGCCGCCCAGGTGGCCGGTGGCGACGATCGCATTATTGGTGTGATGGTCGAGTCCCATCTGGTCGGCGGTCGTCAGGATCTGGTGGCCGGCAAAGAGCTGACATACGGTCAGTCCATCACCGATGGCTGCATCGACTGGGAGAGCAGCCTCACCGTGCTCGATGGTCTTGCTGCAGCGGTTCGCCAGCGTCGTCTCGCGAAGACGGATTGAGCTTTGGTGAGCTAAAGCGACTGGCGCACTGTCGGAGTAAACATCCATCCCCCTTCATCGAAGGGGGATCCAGTGTCGTTGATGCCGTATCAGTCCCGGAAGTTATTAAACTCCAGCGGCAAATCCGTCACGTCTTTTTTCAACATGGCCATCGTCGCCTGCAAATCATCGCGCTTCGCGCCGGTCACGCGCAATGAATCACCCTGAATGCTCGCCTGTACCTTGAGCTTGCTGTCCTTGATCAGGCGCTGAATTTTTTTGGCATCCTCAGTCTCGATACCCTTCTTCACGCGGATGACCTGTTTCACCTTGTCGCCGCCGATTTTCTCGATCTTGCCCAGATCAAGAAAACGCACGTCCACATTGCGCTTGGCCATTTTCCCCGTCAGTACATCCCGTACCTGACTCAGCTGAAAATCGCTGTCGGCATACGCGGTCAACTCCAGTTCCTTCTGGTCGACCCGCGCGTCACTGCCCTTGAAGTCAAAGCGCGTGCCGATTTCCTTATTGGCCTGATCGACCGCATTTTTCACTTCGACCTGATTGGCTTCCGATACAACGTCAAACGATGGCATGCTGGCTTCCTCCAAAAACGATGATTGCGCAGATTCTAGCGGAAAAAAATCAGCCCGCCGGCGGCCGGTATAATCCGGCGCTGATGAAGCCTGCACCTACGATCCAGCACGATGTCTCTTTGCGCGAGCTCAATACCTTCGGTATCGACGCGTATGCCCGCACCTTTGTCAGCGTCAAAACCGTCGCGGATCTGGAAACCATTGCCGCCGACCCCCAGTTGTCGGCGCTGCCGCGCCTGATTCTGGGCGGTGGCAGCAATCTGCTGCTGACCAAAGATGTGGCGGGGCTGGTGCTGCACATGGTGAACACCGGTCGCACGGTGGTGGGCGAAGAGGGGCAGCAGGTGGTCGTGCGGGCTCAGGCCGGAGAGAACTGGCATGACTTCGTCCAGTGGACCTTGTCGCAAGGTTTGCCGGGACTGGAAAATTTATCGCTGATACCTGGCAGCGTGGGCGCGGCGCCGATACAGAATATCGGGGCTTACGGCAGCGAGCTCGCCGAATTTTTTCATTCGCTCACCTTCTTTGATTTCCAGACCGGCGAGACGCGTGTCTTAAGCCGTGAAGAGTGTCGTTTTGGTTACCGCGACAGTATCTTCAAGCACGCGCTGCGTGACCGAGCCGTGATTGTCGATGTCAGCTTTGCCTTGCCCCGGCAATGGCAGCCTAATCTGGTTTATGCGGAACTCGCCGCTGAGTTGGCTATCAGGGCTGTGTCAGATCCCTCAGCACAAGATATTGCTGATGCGGTCATCGCTATCCGGCGTCGCAAGCTGCCTGATCCCGCGGAGATCGGCAATGCAGGCAGTTTTTTCAAAAATCCCGTCGTCAGCCGAGAGCAGCATGCACAACTGCTGGCCAAGCATCCTCAGCTGGTCGGCTATCCTCAACCCGATGGCAGCATCAAGCTGGCAGCGGGCTGGATGATTGATCAATGTGGCTGGAAGGGGCGCTCGCTGGGTGCTGCCGGCGTACATGAGAGGCAGGCGCTGGTGCTGGTGAACCGGGGTGGTTCTACGGGTGCCGCTGTGCTGTCGCTAGCGACAAAAATTTCAGACGATGTTCAGGCCCGCTTTGGCGTGTCGCTGGAAACCGAACCCGTTATCGTCTGATGCTCTGAGTTGAACCGAGCGGTACATCAGCCAAAGTGACAAACGTAATCCACTGCGTCAGTCGCTTCAATCTCAAAGCTCGAATTACCCGGTACGTTAAAGCTCTCGCCCGCTGCATAGGTGGTCCAGTCCACTTCACCCTTGATGCGTGCGCGGCAGGTGCCAGCGGTGATTTCCATGATTTCCGGCACACCGGTATTGAATACCAGTGATGACGGCAGAATCACGCCGACAGATTTTTTCGTACCATCGGCCAGCATCACGGTGTGAGATATGCATTTGCCATCGAAGTAGACATTGGATTTCTTGATGACGGAGACATTGTCGAATTGTGCGCTCATATGATTTTTTCCTTCGGGTTCAATTCTGAGGGTGTCATGCCGGTGTATGCCGGTATCCAGTGGCTTTACGTTTTTTACGAAAGACGCTGGACCCCGGCATTCGCCGGGGTGACAGTTTAGGCTCGGGGAGCCATAACGGGATTACTTGCCGCGCTTTATCTTCGCGTTCGCCGCAATCCGCATACGCAGCGCATTCAGCTTGATGAATCCACCTGCATCAGCCTGATTGTAGGCGCCGCCGTCTTCATCAAACGTCGCGATGTTCATATCAAACAGCGAATCTGTTTTCGAATCGCGCGAGACGATAATCACATTGCCCTTGTAGAGCTTGGCGCGGACCCAGCCATTCACACTTTTTTGTGTGTGATCGATCAGGGTCTGCAGGGCGACGCGCTCTGGCGCCCACCAGTAGCCGTTATAAATCAGTGATGCATAACGCGGCATCAGGTCATCTTTCAGATGTGCGACCTCACGATCCAGCGTAATCGATTCAATCGCGCGGTGTGCGCGCAGCATGATGGTGCCGCCGGGCGTTTCATAGCAGCCGCGCGACTTCATGCCGACATAGCGGTTCTCCACCAGATCAAGGCGACCAATGCCGTGCTTGCCACCCAGTCGATTCAGTTCGGTCAATACAGCGGCAGGTGACAGTCGCTTGCCGTTCAGGCCAACAATATCGCCGTGTTCGAATTCGATATCGAGATACTCGGCCGCATCCGGTGCAGCTTCCGGACTGACGGTCCAGCGCCACATGGATTCTTCCGCTTCGGCACTGGGGTTTTCCAGATGGCGGCCTTCGAAGCTGATATGAAGCAGGTTGGCATCCATCGAGTAGGGCGCGCCACCGTTCTTGTGCTTCATGTCGATTTCGATACCGGCATCTTCTGCGTATTTCAGCAGCTTCTCACGCGACAGCAGATCCCACTCGCGCCAAGGGGCGATGATTTTCACATTCGGCATCAGCGCATAAGCGCCGAGTTCGAAACGCACCTGGTCATTGCCCTTGCCGGTCGCGCCATGAGAGATGGCATCGGCACCGGTTTCGCGTGCGATCTCGATCAGACGCTTGGCGATCAGCGGGCGCGCGATCGAAGTGCCTAGCAGATACTCGCCTTCATAGACCGTATTGGCGCGGAACATTGGGAAGACGAAATCGCGCACGAATTCTTCGCGCACATCGTCAATGAAAATATTCTCCGGTTTGATGCCGAATTTGATCGCCTTCGCGCGCGCCGGCTCCAGCTCCTCGCCCTGACCGAGGTCAGCGGTAAAGGTAACGATTTCGCAGTGATAATGATCTTGCAGCCATTTCAAAATAACCGAGGTGTCCAATCCGCCGGAGTAGGCGAGGACGACTTTATTGATGTCGCTCATGTGCTTGTTTTCCCTGATTTCAGTAACGAATTAAATTTTTCCGAGTACCAGATACTCGAGCAAGGCTTTTTGTACATGCAGCCGGTTTTCGGCTTCATCCCAGACCACGGACTGCGGTCCGTCGATCACGTCGGCCGACACTTCTTCGCCGCGATGCGCGGGCAGGCAGTGCATGAACAAGGCATCCTTGTTTGCGCGCTGCATTTTTGCGGCGTCCACAATCCAGCCCTCGAAGGCCTTAAGTCGGGCTGCATTTTCTTCTTCATAGCCCATGCTGGTCCAGACATCGGTCGTCACCAGATCGGCGCCTTCGCAAGCATCGGATGGATTCGTGAACACCGTATAGCGTTGATGATCAGCAGACACCAGCGTGGGGTTGATGTCATAGCCAGCGGGCGTGGAAACATTCAGATGGAAGCCGAACACCTCTGCCGCTTGCAACCATGAATACAGCATATTGTTGGCGTCACCGACCCAGGCCACGGTTTTGCCGGCAATAGAGCCGCGGTGCTCGATATAGGTAAACACATCGGCGAATACCTGACAGGGGTGATGTTCATTGGTCAGACCATTAACGACCGGCACCCGCGAATTGGCCGCGAAGCGGTTAATAATCTCCTGACCAAAGGTGCGGATCATGATGATGTCGCACATCCGGGACATCACCTGCGCCGCATCCTCCACCGGCTCGCCACGGCCCAGCTGGCTGTCACGGGTGTTCAGGTAAATGGCGGCGCCTCCCAGTTGATGCATGCCCGCCTCGAAGGACAGCCGGGTGCGCGTGGAATTCTTTTCGAAAACCATGACCAGCGTGCGATCCATCAGCGGATGGTAGGGCTCG
>JBILCO010000137.1:0-6087 GCA_044353075.1 Burkholderiaceae bacterium | reverse complement strand
CTGGATTTATTCAGTGCGCCCCGAAACAAAATTATATTTTTATTATTACTTTGGTTATCGGAACTGTCAGGCATCTCACTGCGCTGGTAATCATGCCTGCCCCGGCGCCGCAGTACTCTGCACCCCGCTGGACACGATGAGATTTTTGATCTCTGGTTTTAAGGATACCGTTTGAAGCGCCCAAGGAATTGGTGCAAACTATTGCCCCTTAAGGTATTATCTTTTCGCACAAGAAAGTCATTTACAAGGAAGCGCCTCTCGTGAGCAAACGACCCCGTCCTGCTGATATTTATTTACGTTTTCTGCAACTCGCCGAAGCACTGCGCGACATGCCATCGTTACCGCCGCTGGAGCCGCTGGAAGAGCGGATTCTTTCCCTGATCGCTTTCGCTCGCCAGAAAAAAGAGCGCTTATCCGTCAAAGACCTGATGGGAAAACGTGAGCTGGGTTCACCGGCAATGCTGCACGGGCGACTCAAGTCGATGCGCGCAAAAGGGTGGATATTGCTGGCAGATACGGAAGACGCGCGCCGCAAACAGCTGGAACTGACACACGCCGCGCTGCTGCACTTCGATAAACTCTCCAAGTGCCTGCTGCAGGCCGCGAAGAAGGCCAGCTGACCCTCCCCTGCTCCACGAAAAACGCATCGGCCCCGACGGGTCCGATGCGTTTTTTTATCTCGTCTCAGGACCGCCAGCATCGACGCTATTTGCGCAGGGTAAGGTAGAGCGCAATACCCATAATCACCGGCACCCCCAATTCCACCGCCAGCACCCACCATTCCATCGCAACCCCAGTAAAAAATTGTGTCAGGGATATTCTATGACCAAAGACCTTGTGAAATATCAAGCTGGGCGCAAATTTTCATTTCAGGCAGATAGCTGGCACATTGCAGAAGCTCTACAGTGGCGGCGTTCACTATTGACTGTTTTCGACAATGAAAAATCACTCCGATACGCTGAATGATCCTGAGGTAAACCGTTTATCAGGCAGGGAAGAACGTCTGGAACACATTATCGCCCGGGTACCCGCCCTGCTTTTTCAGATGCGACAGGGACCCAACGAGCTTATCCAATTCAGTTTTCTGTCCCATGGCTGCGAGCACCTGCTTGGACTCGCACCTGAGGTTCTGTATGCGAATGCGCGCCAGTTTTTCGCGATGATCGTCGATGAGGACAGGGAAAGCTGGGCCACGCAATTGCGGGAGTCTGCAGAAAAACTGGAGGCGCTCTGCTGGGAGGGCCGACTAAAGATTGCCACCTGGAGAGACACGAAATGGATCAGCCTGCGCGCACGGCCTGAGAATGACGGAGAAAATGGTATTCAGTGGACCGGCGTGATGACCAACATCAGCAAGAGCAAGCAGCATGAGCTCGCCTTGCACCAGTCACGCTCTGATCTGTCGGATCTTTACCTGCACCTTAATCGCGAACAGGAAGAAGAGCACGTGCATCTCCGGCAGGCATTGCATGATGATCTGGGTGGTAATTTATCAGCCTTGAAGATGATGCTGAACTATCTGTGGGAATCCATGCCCGTCACCGACCAATTTGCACCAGAAAAAGCCTATCTCGATAAAATCATCACCCGCTCGATCCGTTCAGTTCAACAGATTGCCACCGAGCTGCGTCCGGGTATTCTGGATGTCGGACTCGTCGCCGCGCTGGGTTGGCTGACCAGAGAACAGGAAAATCAGACCGGCATTCATTATGAATTGCGTTGCAATGCCGGAGAAATTCCGATGGACTCTGCACTTGCCACCACCCTGTTCCGGATCGCGCAGGCCGCCTGCGACAATATTCGCGAATACGCGCAGGCCAGTGCCGCTGAAATCCATTTGTATGATGGCTGCTCGGAATTACTGATGGAGATTATCGACAACGGCAAAAGCAATCTGCCTCTTGCAAAGACCAATCCGCTGAATTACCGTTTGCGCGAAATGCGGGAACGCGTTGCTTTGGCGGGTGGCAGTTTTTCGATGGCCACGCGCCCCGGGAAAGGCACCCTGATCAGCCTTCGCGTTCCATTGCCCGAGCATCATGAGAGCGACGACTGACAGCCGATGACGGATGCCAACGCCGCAAGCGGCCTGACGAGACAGCTCCTAAATCTCGTAGCTATCCTTCTGCCCTGCCAGCACCTGCTCCACCAGTTTGCGTGACAAACTGGGCGCGAGCAGTTCGATGAAGGTAAACACATAACTCCTCAGGTATGCCCCCTCTTTCAGCGCGACGCGCGAAAGATTGGTGCCGAACAGATGACCGGCAGATATCGCGGCGAGGTTCGTGTCGCGCGCAGGGTGATAAGCGAGGCCCGCGATAATACCCACGCCCATCCCCAACTCCACATAGGTCTTGATCACGTCGGCATCGATGGCTTCGAGAACCACATCGGGCTTCAGTCCCCGGCGCGCAAATGCCTGATCAATTTTGTTGCGACCGGCGAAAGCGGTGTCATAGGTAATGAGCGGAAAGCCAGCGATGTCTTCCAGTGTGAGTGTTTTTTGCCGGGTCAGCGCGTGTTCCGGTGGCGCGATGACCAGATGCTCCCACTGAAAACAGGGTAGAGAAACCAGACCATCGATGTCAGCAACGGCCTCGGTGGCAATCGCCAGATCGGCCTGACCATTGAGCACCATGTCGGCGACCTGCCGCGGGTTGCCCTGCAATAAAGATAAACGCACTTTCGGGAATTTTTGCGAAAACGCTTGCACCACGGCCGGCAGCGAGTAGCGGGCCTGGGTATGGGTGGTCGCAATCGTGAAGCTGCCCGCATCCTGGGCCGCAAATTCCTTGCCGATTTGTTTCAGGCCCTCGACCTCCTGCAGGATCAGCTCGACTGATTTTAGTACCTGTCGCCCCGGCTCGGTCAGCCCCCGGATCCGCTTCCCATGGCGGGTGAAGATATCGATACCGAGCTCTTCCTCGAGCTCAATGATCGCTTTGGAGACGCCAGGCTGGGACGTGAACAGCGCCTTGGCGGCTTCCGTCAGATTGAACTTTTGCCGGACGGCCTCGCGAACAAAGCGGAATTGATGGAGATTCATGGTCTTTCCCCGGATACGACGAGCATTATTTTCATAAAAGCATCAATCTGCAGTAGAAATCAAGGTGCACTGCGGCCGTTAGCTTATATCCAAGAATCATATAAGCAAATAAATACTCTGTTGTTTGGAATAAGCGGGGAGTTTATTAGCATTCTGGCTTCTTTGCGCGAGGCTTTATGACGTTGACTTATGTGATTTCCGGATTTGCCGTGGGCATGCTGGTCGGCCTGACGGGCGTCGGTGGCGGCTCACTGATGACGCCGCTGCTGACCCTGCTGTTCGGGATCAATCCGACCGTGGCTGTGGGTACCGATCTGGCATTCGCCGCGATCACCAAAAGCGCCGGCACCATTGCGCACCGCGTGAAAAAAAATGTGCACTGGGACATTGTCAAGCGGCTGTGTCTGGGCGCGCTGCCCGCGGCCGTTATCGCGACGATCGCGCTGAAATATTTCGGTGCGCTCGATAAGCACATCGGGCAGATCATCCGCTACGCGATCGCTTTTTCGGTAATTCTGACCGTTGTTGCGATTATTTTCCGCGGTCGCATGCAAGCCTGGATGAATGCACATCCTGAGAAGCAACTGCACGGCAGGATACAAGTGATTGCCACGATTGTTGCCGGTGCCGGTATCGGTGCGCTGGTGACGGTGTCGTCGATCGGTGCTGGCGCGATTGGCGCCACCATTCTCGTTCTGCTCTACCCCAACCTGAAGCCTGCCGAGATTGCCGGCACTGACATCGCCTATGCGGTGCCGTTGACGGCAATTGCTGCACTCGGCCATTGGTGGCTGGGTTCGATCAACTGGGAACTGCTGCTCATGCTGCTGCTGGGCTCGGTACCCGGTATCACCATCGGCTCACTGCTGGCGCGCTCGGTACCGGAAACCTTCCTGCGCGGACTGCTCGCGACCACGCTGACCGGCGTGGCAGCCAAGCTCGTGCTCTGAGACGAATCACTTAAGGATCCTTATGTATCGCTACGACCAATACGACCATCAGATCGTCCGGGAACGCGTTGCGCAGTTCCGCGGTCAGGTGGAACGCCGCATATCCGGTGAACTGACCGAAGACGAATTTCGTCCGCTGCGCCTGCAAAACGGCCTCTACCTGCAACGCCATGCCTACATGCTGCGCGTGGCGATTCCGTATGGACTGCTGTCGGCCGCCCAGATGCGCAAGCTCGGTCACATCGCACGCAAATACGATCGTGGCTACGGACACTTCACCACACGCCAGAACATTCAATACAACTGGATCGAACTAGAGCAGACACCGGATATTCTGGCCGAGCTGGCCTCGGTCGAAATGCATGCGATCCAGACCTCGGGTAACTGCATCCGCAACATCACGTCCGACCAGTTCTGCGGTGTCGCCGCGGACGAGCTGGCCGATCCCCGCCCCTATATCGAGATACTGCGTCAGTGGAGCACCTTCCATCCGGAATTCGCCTGGCTGCCGCGCAAGTTCAAGATTGCCGTCAATGCCGCTGCTGAGGATCGCGCGGCTGTTCAGGTGCATGACATCGGTCTGAACCTGATCAGCAATGAGGCCGGCGAATTCGGCTTTCAGGTGCTGGTCGGTGGCGGTCTGGGTCGCACGCCGATCATTGGCAGCATCATTCGCGAATTTCTGCCCTGGCAGCATCTGCTGAGCTACACAGAAGCCATCATGCGCGTGTACAACCAGTACGGTCGCCGCGACAACAAATACAAGGCACGCATTAAGATTCTGGTGAAGGCACTCGGCGCAGAAGAATTCGCTCGTCAGGTCGAGGCTGAATGGCTGGATCTGAAAGACAGCCCCAGCACGATCACGCCGGAAGAACTGGCACGCGTCGCCAGCCACTTTGCACCACCCGCGTATGAAGCGCTGAAAGACAATGACGCACTGCTGCAGGAGCAGCGCAGCGAGAACAAAGCGTTTTCGAACTGGCTGACGCGCAATGTCCGGCCGCACAAAGTGCCCGGCTATGCGATCGTCACGCTGTCACTGAAAAAAACCGGCACACCACCCGGTGATGCAACCGCCGAGCAAATTGACTTTGTTGCTGACCTTGCTGATCGCTACAGCTTTGGTGAGCTGCGTGTCACGCATGAGCAGAATCTGGTGCTGGCCGATGTGAAACAGTCTGATCTGCTCGCACTCTACAAAGAGGCCAAGACGCATGGACTGGCCACCGCGAACATCGGCCTGCTGACCGACATCATCTGCTGCCCCGGTGGTGACTTCTGCTCGCTGGCCAATGCGAAATCCATCCCTATTGCGGAAGCGATTGCGGAACGTTTCGACAATGTCGATTTTCAGCATGACATCGGCGATATCGAACTCAATATTTCAGGCTGCATTAACGCCTGCGGTCATCATCATGTCGGCAATATTGGTATCTTGGGTGTCGACAAGGATGGTTCCGAGTGGTACCAGGTGTCGATCGGTGGCGCGCAGGGCAATGAGAGCGCGATTGGCAAAATCATTGGACCTTCGTTCGCAGCGGGTCAGATGCCCGAAGTCATTGGACGTCTGCTGGAAGTTTATGTTCGCGAGCGCATTGAGGAAGAGCTTTTCATCGATACCGTGAACCGTATCGGTATCAACCCCTTCAAGGATCATGTGTACGCGACACCCATCGCTGGCCACACCTACCAAGCCGGAGAGGATGCGTATGCGTAAGATCATCAAAAACAAAGCGATCGTCGACGACCACTGGAACGTTTTCAAATTATCCGAGGGCGAGTCGCCTGAGAGCGTGACCGTGCCCGCGGGGTATCAGATCGTGCCACTGCAAGTCTGGCTGGCGCAAAAAACAACCCTGGCCGCGCGCAAGGACATTGCGGTCTGGCTGGCCAGCGATGAGCGAGCCGAGCAGCTGAAAGAAGATATCGCTGCACTGCCTCTGATCGCGGTTGATTTCCCTGCATTCTCCGACGGACGCGGTTACTCGATCGCTTTCAATCTGCGCACCCGTCTCGGCTACGATGGCGAGATTCGTGCCATCGGCGATGTGCTTCGAGATCAGCTGTTTTACATGCAGCGTGTCGGCT
>JBILCO010000152.1:0-5737 GCA_044353075.1 Burkholderiaceae bacterium | reverse complement strand
ACGCTTTCACGGCAATTCAGGCCCTGGGATTCTCTGCGTCACTCACGGGATGCGCGATCCGACTCTGAAGACGCTTTCAGTGATTCGCAGGGGAATGCGGATGCGCCGCCCGGAGTTGCGCCCTTTTTCGGGAAAGGCTCGGATTCTTTTGGGGGACAGGCGGACTCCTTCGACGCTCAGCAGAACCGATTCCGCCTACCGACAAACGAGCAGTCCGATGCCTTGGGTGATGAAAGCCTGTCGAGCCTTGGATACAGCGAAACCACTGAGGAATCGTCGACAGACCCTGAAGATGACCTCGGTCCGGAGTTAAGGGCAGATATCCTCGAAGAAATTGCGGAAGCCAACAGAAAAGCCAAGGAAGAATGGGACCTACGGCGCGCAGAGAATGAGAAAAGAGCGCTGAGATCCTTTGAGGGAAACGGGTTCAGAGTATCCGTGGACATACCCGTCTCCTGGAGCGGAGAAATGTTTCTGGAATTTAAGGGCAAACTCGAAAAAAAATACTTTCCGTCCCTGGTGGAGGCGGTGCAGGAGAAGCTTGTTTTGAGCAGCTCGCTCACGATAACTACAAAGGACCAAGAAGGTTGCGTAAGCGCGTCGGAGTTCATCCGGCGCGCGCCACAATCTCTGCTGGATAGCATTACAGAGCTGAAATTTTCGCTTGATCAGGACCCGGCGTTCTTTCTGGATGCTCATAGCTTGGGCAAACTCCTGCCTGCCATTCGGACCCTTGAAGCGCCTTCATCAGTAGTGCCGACCTTGCTCAAGCGTTGCCGTAAACCGATGGCCAGGCTCTCCAAGCTCGTTTTGAATCTCTACGGTAGCTACAGCCCGTCAACCGGGAAATGGCTGGCTCAGCACTCACACTTGAAAAACCTCAGCATTATGGACTGCAGTTTTTTCGCCGAGGAGGCGTCGGTTGCGTACCCAGTTGAGCCGCTGCTGCTTGCCCTGGAAAGGAATACGAGCGTGCAACGCCTGAGCCTGTCTGTGCCTTGCGACGAAAACAAGGAGGCGATCGTTGGTCTTATCAAGAACAATGCGGGAATTAGGCGGCTAAGTCTGCAGCACCAACATTTGGAGGGCCAGGCAGGCGCAGAAATTATCCAGTCGCTACATTTACGCCGGCGCCTTGAGGAACTGAAAATTTATTTTTCAGGTTTGGACGTCTGGACAGCGCTCGCGGGTTTGATCGCCTCACCTTCTTGCCCTCGTGAAGTCACATTGAATGAAATGAACTTTAGCGACGAGCTCGACATGATGCGGATCATTTCAGGCCTGGCTGAGAACAGCAATCTTGAGGTACTCAATTGGGATTCGCACCACTTTAGCCGGCAAACGGTTCCAAGCTTCGTCAAAATGGTGGAATCCCACCCGACGCTCAAGGGAATTCGCGTGGAATCCCGGCAATTTTCTCGTGATGACGTGGAGAAGATAAAGCGGGCGTTAGATCGAAACAGGGGAATCAGTGTTGCAGCCCCGGCGGCGACTGCCGCCTTGCAAATTCTGGCAGGGCGGAACTACCCGCGCGAATTTATTCATCAAATAATTGAACAGATCAGCACGCTGTCGCCGCAGGGGAAGGAAGACGGTTTGCAGACCTTGGTCAACCTGCAGGACGCAGTGCTGCAGCCCGGGCCTCGTAGTTGAGGCAGGAAGCGGCTCGCAGCGCTTGCTTTAAGTCACAAAAAGGAAGGACCGGATTTGATCCGTGCAGTGGCTTGTACCGTATTTCCTTCGGCTTGGCGCCTTCGTCGCTAAGCCATTTTTCTTTCCAGTGACTGAGGTAACAGGCAGACAGAACCAACACTATTTTCCTTCCACTTACCCCTTTTTTAAGTGAGAAGCAGATGGATCAATCACCCGAAAGACCATCAGACGCGCTGACGACCTTTTTGCCACAACACATCGCCGCCGCCCGCGTGGCGGTTCAGCACCCGCGCTAATACAAACAGCAAATCAGACAAGCGGTTTACATACTGGCGTGGCTGCACATTGAGTTCTTCAGCCAGACCGAGTGCGACAATTGCCCGTTCAGCGCGCCGACAGACAGTACGGCATATATGGGCCTGTGCCGCCGCCCGAGAGCCCGCCGGCAGGATGAATTCTGCGAGCACAGGCAAGGTGGCATTGTATTTCGCAAGCAGCGTGTCCAGTCGGATGACGTGCGTATCCGTGATGAGACTGAAACCCGGAATGCATAACTCCCCTCCGAGATCAAACAGGTCATGCTGGATTGTCACCAGCTCTTCCCGCAGATCTTCCGGCATGTCTTCGCACAGCAGCAGGCCCAGATGCGAATTCAATTCATCCACATCACCCATCGCCTGAACGCGCAGCGCGTCCTTGGTGGTGCGGCTGCCATCACCCAGCCCGGTGGTGCCATCGTCCCCGGTGCGGGTGGCGATTTTGGAAAGTCGGTTGCCCATAGTGGATAAATATAAAAGTGTCGGGGCGCAGGATACGGGAAAATGCCTGCTTTCGCCGCAAAACCCCGGTTTTCTGCTGATTTTGAGCCGTTCTATTACCGGCCAAAGGGTACAATAGATTGCTTACGGAGAAACTTCCATGAACCATCCTGCCCCACCTTCTGCCCTCAGACGCGAACTGCCTGAGGCACTTTTGGCCGAATTGAAGGCCGTTTTCGTCGATCGTCTGTCTACGTCCATGGCCATGCGCGAGCACCATGGCCGCGACGAATCGTCTTACGATCCTATGCTGCCCGATGCGGTGGTATTTGCGCATACCTCGGAAGAGGTCGCTGCCGCGGTTCGTTTGTGCAATCAGTATCGTTTTCCGATCATTGCTTATGGCACCGGCACTTCGCTGGAAGGGCACATTCTGGCGCTGCAGGGCGGATTGTCGATTGACCTCTCGCAGATGAATCAGATTGTGGCGGTCAACCCGGAAGATCTGACCGTGACAGTGCAGGCGGGTGTGACGCGCAAGCAGTTGAATACCGAGATCAAGGACACCGGACTGTTTTTCCCGATCGATCCGGGCGCTGATGCATCCATCGGCGGCATGGCGGCGACCCGTGCATCGGGCACGAATGCGGTGCGTTACGGCACGATGCGGGAAAACGTTTTGTCGCTGACCGTGGTGACAGCCGAAGGCAAGATCATCCGAACTGGTACGCGTGCCAAAAAATCATCGGCTGGCTATGACCTGACGCGTTTGTTCGTCGGCAGTGAGGGCACGCTGGGCATCATCACTGAAATCACGCTGAAAATTTATCCGCAGCCAGAAGCCATCTCGGCAGCGGTGTGTTCATTCAACGATATCGCCAGTGCTGTCAATACCGTTATTCAGACGATACAAATGGGTGTACCAGTTGCGCGGGTTGAATTCGTTGATGAAAACGGCGTGCGCGCCTTCAACAAGCATGACAAGCTCACTCTGCCTGAGAAGCCTTTGCTGTTGTTCGAATTTCATGGCAGCGAATATGGCGTGAAAGAGCAAGCGGAGTTGGTGCAGCAAATCGCTGACGAACATCAAGCCATTGGCTTTGAATGGGCAACGCGTCCCGAAGACCGTTCCCGACTCTGGCAGGCGCGTCACAATGCGTATTTCGCGCTGCTGCAATTGCGTCCTGGCTGTCGTGCAATATCCACCGATTGCTGCGTGCCGATTTCACGTCTGGCGGAATGTTTGCTGGAGACCAAAGCCGATTGTGAACGAGAGAGCATCATTCACGGTATTGTCGGTCATGTCGGTGACGGAAATTTTCATGTGCAGATGTTGGTTGATCCGAATGATCCTGAAGATATCGCCCGCGCAGAAGGCGTGAATGAACGCATGGTGCACCGTGCGATCGCGATGGACGGTACGTGTACCGGAGAGCATGGCATTGGCTTGCACAAGATAGATTTTCTGATTCACGAAACCGGTGAAGATGCGGTCGACATGATGCGATCAGTCAAGCATGCGCTCGATCCGAATAATATTTTTAATCCAGGAAAGATCTTCCGCTGGTAATTTTTCTGGCGGCTTTCCTGCAGCATAGATCACCCACCCATGGCAACACGCATCCCACCGGTCCACGCGCTGTCAGCGTTTGAGGCAGCAGCGCGGCACGGTTCCTTCGCCCTGGCGGCAGAAGAGCTCTGCATTACGCCTTCGGCGCTGTCGCATCGCATTCGCCTGCTGGAGGAATTCGTCGGCGAACGCTTGTTTTTGCGCGACGGCCGCAACGTCGGGCTGTCAGAATTCGGTCGACGCTATCTGGATGTCGTGCGTCAGGCGCTGCGAACGCTGACCGATTTCCCGATGCCGCGTCGCGCTGCCTCGGTGCAGCCGCGTATCAAAATTACAGTACCACCGACGTTCGCGCGTTATCTCCTCGTGCCCAAGCTGGCCTCGTTTACTGAGCAGCACCCCGATATTGCGGTCGAAATTTATTTGTCAGTACCGCTGTACGATCTGGCGTTGGGTGAGAGCGATGTGGAAGTTCGTTTCGGGCCGGGCAAGTATCCGAACCTGCAATGCGAAAAATTGTTTTCCGAGCCCACCTTTGCGGTGGCCAGCCCCGACTATTTGAGCAAGATCGGCGATATCAGCCAGCCCGAAGATTTGCAGAAGGCTGTGTTGATACGCTCGGCGCTTGAGCCCTGGCAGCCGTGGTTCGAGGCTGCCGGTCTTGACTGGCCCGAGCCCGCCGCCGGCTTGCGCGTCGATGATCTGGGCTTGTTGCTCGAAGCGGTACGTCACGGACACGGGATCGGTCTGACTCGCGAGCACTTTGCTCGCGAACTACTCGACAACGGCGAGAGCGTGCGCTTGTTCGACATGCAGACGGCGACCCCACCCCACGCCTATTACGTCGTGTATGAAAAGCAGGCCGCCGAGCGTCCGGAGGTAGCGGCTTTTCTCCAGTGGACGCAGGAAACCTTCCGTAGCCCCTGACAGTTCACCAGCGATTGCCGGAGTGCAGGTGTTTGACGGCGCCCCCTAGCTAAAAACTTTCATCAGTCACCCCAAAGCTTTTCAGCGGAAATCCGGTCAAATCCGGACTTTCTGAGGAAGCCTTTCGTTACACTAGCTTCCTTTAGGCTGTGGCTGTAATGCCGCGCGCTTGCACAGGATTTCCCATGAACGCACCCACTGAAGCAGCTTTTTCTCTCTCTCGTCAGCGCGAGGTGGTGGCCGCCTTGCGCGAGCAGCTGCCCGCACAGGCGGTGCTCTTCAACGAGGAAGATACCCGGCCCTACGAGTGCGATGGCTTGTCAGCTTATCGCCAGCTGCCGATGATCGTTACCTTGCCCGAGAACGAGGCGCAGGTGATCGCAGTGTTGAAGGTTTGTCACCGCCTGAACGTGCAAATCGTGCCCCGCGGCGCTGGTACCGGTTTGTCAGGTGGCGCAACGCCGATTGCTGACGGCGTGGTGTTGTCGACCGCGCGCCTGAATCGCATTCTTAAGCTCGATCCGCATGCCAGAACCGCCATCGTGCAGCCTGGTGTGCGCAATCTGGCCATTACCGAAGCGGCAACGCCGCATGGTCTTTACTATGCCCCCGATCCTTCGTCGCAGATCGCCTGCTCGATCGGTGGCAATGTCGCAGAAAATTCAGGAGGCGTGCATTGCCTGAAATACGGCCTCACGGTCCATAACGTACTGCGTGTGCGCATGGTCACCATCGAAGGTGATGTCGTTGAGCTGGGCAATGCCGGTCTGGATGCGCCGGGTCTCGATTTGCTGGCGGCTTTTATCGGTTCAGAAGGCATGCTGGGCGT
>JBILCO010000135.1:0-6147 GCA_044353075.1 Burkholderiaceae bacterium | reverse complement strand
TTTCATGACGCTGTGATCGATCTACAGTGCATTCAGCTGGCTGCCGACCATGCTCACCACCGAGGGTCTGTCACCCGCCTTGGCCGGCATGGGTCTGACCGCATACAACTTCGGCGGTGTGATCGGCGCCATTCTTTGCGCGCTTGCCATGACACGCTTCGGATCACGCTGGCCGATGATTATCTGGGCTGCAATGTCGTCGGTCACGGCACTGGCTTTGAACGCCGTCAGCGTCACCGCCGACACGCAGATTTTTCTGCTGGGGCTGGGTTTGCATGGCTTGTTCATTACCGCGCTGCAGTGTGCGCTGTATGCGCTGTGTGCGCACATGTATCCCACATCCATACGCGTGACAGGTGCGGCTGGTGCGCTGGCATTCGGACGCATGGGCGCGATCCTCAGCTCTTTCGTCGGTGCCGCCATGATTACGGCCGGTGGTGCTACCGCT
Source organism: Burkholderiaceae bacterium (assembly GCA_044353075.1). Classification (GTDB taxonomy): domain Bacteria; phylum Pseudomonadota; class Gammaproteobacteria; order Burkholderiales; family Burkholderiaceae_D; genus Pernthalerella. The sequence continues at coordinate 5,699 of JBILCO010000135.1, read as the reverse complement.
TATCTGAATCTGCTGGGTGGATCGATGATTGTCACAGTCATCGGACTGGTGATGATCCGGAATCATATTCGGCCGGTGAAGTGAGAAAAGAGTCCGTCAAACCGGACTGCCTCGGCTCACACGACATCCAGCCCGCGCAGAAATAGAAATCCCCAAAGACACAGATACATCACGATGCCAACAACGAAGACCCGGACTGGCGCTTGTTTCAACCGCCGGTGCGCAAGATAACCCATCAGCGGTATTAATTGCTGGGCGTGCACCGCCAAAAAATGCGCCGGTCTTCCATCGCCGCCTTGCATATGCCATCCCAGAAATGCCCATCCTTCGCCTGCAGGCGCCTGCTTGCCGCCCAGGGCAAAGCCACTGATCACGGAGAGGATGAAAGTCAGCATCAGGCCGGCGATGACCGCAAAGACAAAAACTGACTGTGGTGAGGATCGGGTGGTGCGATAAATTTGCCAGCCCAGCCAGGCTTGCGTGGCCGTCAGCAGAACCGCTGCCATTGCCATCAAGCCGTACATCGCTGCGTGCAAGGTGTCCGCGATGTTGTAGTGAGAGGCTGAACCCATCCCCGCCTGAAAACTGATGTAAGCCACTTCAAATGCTGATGTGACTATCAGAGTCCAGACCATCCATTTCATTGAACGCGATTGCCTGATCGTTTCAGGCAAGAGCGGCATGAACCATGCGGTCGTGAAGGCAAAAAGAGTCGTAGATGCCATGAACTTCAGCGGCTTGATCCAGACCGGCACCTCATGGATCAGCCGCTCATCAAGACTGAGCGCGAGTAGGGTGGGCAGCATCAGTGCCAGCATCCCAACCCCGTAACGAGCCAGCAAAGGCTGGCGGGATACGAGGGCCTGCCACAGTGGCAGGGGGCGATAGCCCAGCGGATTGAAAAATCCGGTCGGAATAGGTGCGGACATCAGGGATTCTCAGCTTGAGTTGACAGTGTCAACAATTGTCGGTTAGGATTGTTGACGCTGTCAACTGATAATCATCATCTGCCCCATGCAGACTGCCATGCCTGAAAAACCATCCGACCTGAAAGAAGCCTGCATTCAGGCCGCACGCGAGGTGATCGCTGAGCAGGGCGTCGAATCTTTAAGCATGCGTGATGTGTCGCGCAAACTCGGTGTCTCGCATCAGGCACCGTACCGGCATTTTCCGAGTCGTGACCATTTGCTGGCCGAGATCATGCGACGCTGCTTCGTCGAGTTTGCACACTACCTCGATGGTCATGAGGTCCCGGGTATCGAGGCTGTCGGGTTTTCGGGGATGGGAGAGCGTTACATCGCCTACGCTCAAAATAAACCACTGGAATATCGGCTGATGTTCGGCACGCCCTGGCCAGAGGCCGCTCAACATCCTGAGCTCATTGAACATGCAAAGCATGCGTTTGATTTGCTGCGACAGAACCTGCGCCGCAAACATGGCAATGAGCCGGCAAGCCATACACAGGCCGATCTGGATGCGCTGTTCATCTGGTCGGCTTTGCATGGCATGGCCAGCATCCGTCACGCGGATGTGATGCGCCACTTGGATCTTGTACCCGGTGTGGATCAGGCATTTGCACGCAACACACTGACCAGAATCGGCCAGGCGATGGATTCGGCGCAGCCGTCAGGGACAGGAGCAGAAGAAGGAACAGAAAATGGCACAGAAAAAGGCACAGAAAAAGGCACAGAAAAAAAATGATGAAACCATACTTCCTCGCCGCAAGCGCACTGATGATGCCCTTTCTGACGGGCTGTGCTTCGTTCAACTACCTGGAGAAAGACAGTCCTGTCGCAGAAGTTGTGATCGAGCCCGACTATCCGCCACCGAAAATTGCGCTCGTTCTGGGTAGCGGCGGACCTCGAGGCTATGCGCACATTGGCATCATGAAAGTGCTCGAAGAAGCCGGTATCGAAGTTGATCTGGTGGTGGGCTCCAGCGTCGGCTCACTGATCGGCGCATTCTGGGCAGCCGGCTACCGTGCGAATGAACTATCGCGTATTGCATTTGACGGCGGTCCATTGGATTTGTTTGATGTATCCGTATTCGCAGACCGTGGCTGGATACGGGGTCAGCGGCTGCAGGATTATGTGAATCAGCAGCTGGGTCATCGGTCGATTGAACAGTTGCAGCGGCGTCTGATTGTTGCATCAACGCGACGTGAGGACAAAACACCCGTATTTTTTCAGCGTGGGAATGTGGGTGTCGCGGTCAGGGCTTCCAGTGCTGTGCCTAAAATTATTTCTCCGGTCGGCATTAACGGCATCGAGTACGAAGATGCCGATGAATCCTTGCCGCTTGCGGTGTCTGCAGCCAGACAGGCCGGTGCAACATTCATCATCGCGATTGATGTCTCGGCCCGGCCGGGATCAGCACCATCGGGCACCTCGCAGAAAATGTTGAATCGCGATTCGCGACGTCGTGCGCGTATTGATCCTGAAGTGATGCAGGCCGATTTTCTGATTCATCCGGATCTCGATTATGGCGCCGGTCCCTGGCGCAGCTATTTTGTCCATGCGCAGCGGCGCGGCGAAGAGACCGCGCGGGAACTGATGCCACGCTTGCTCGAGCAGCTCGCGGGCAGGGCTGTATCGAGATCTTCGGCGTATTCGACAGCGTCGACTGCCGAGACAGCTCACGTACCGGTGTTTGCCGGGTCTCACCCCTGATCGCGGCGGGCTTGATTTGTGGAGAAGGCCCGCCTTGCGTTAGTATTTCGTTCTGACCCGTAACCCTCCACTCGCGGGCCGGCGGTGATGTCATCCCCGGCTGTGACTACCCCATCCATGAATTCAAATTCTCGTCATCTCAAGATCGCTGCGGCGATCGTGGCCACTTTCGCGTTGCTTTGGTTCGGTATCAACGTCTATGCAGGCAAACGCGCTGAATCCCGCTTGCATGAACTGGTGGCGGCTTCGGACAAGTCGACCAGCTATCGCTTGCGCAATCTGAACCATCAGCGTGGCATGCTCGCGTCGCACGGCTATGTCGATCTGGCGCTGATTGATGAATGTGGTGCGATGTCTGAACCGGAATGGCTGACAGCCCGCGTGACTTATCGGCTCAAGCATTCGGTATTTCCCCTGGCGCTGATGCATATCGAGTGGTCGGTGGAGCCTTTGGGTAAAGAGCGCGAGACCTTCGAGCGCGTGTTTGCCGGACAGGCAAAGCTGGAGGGACAAGGTAAAGTCGGGCTGACGGGGGATGTGCAGTCGGATATGAAGTTGCCCGAAATCCAGTGGGCCAGCAAGGGTACGCGGGTGACGGTGTCGCCCTCAGTCGGGTCAGTCACCGTCGGCAAAGACACGCTGAAGCTGGACTGGCGCACCGGGAAAATTGCAGCACGCGGTGATGGCTCGGCGCTGGCGCTGGATGGTCTGGGGTTGGAAATCGATCTCGCCAGCGTTCGCCGTGGCTTGGGTAAGGTGGCGTTTACGATCGACAAACTCGGCACACCTGATTTCACTGCCGATGGCATGAGTCTGGTCACGCTGATGCGTGAAAATGCCAATCGCATCGATATCGATGTCACGCCGGGTTTGAAATCGCTGGATGCAGGCGGTAAACAATTCAAAAATCTGAGGCTCGATTTCGGACTTCATGGTCTGCATGGACCGAGTACCGAGGATCTGCTCGATCTCGCGCAGACCAGTTGCAATTTTCAGAATCTGACCCAACAGGAAAAGGACAAGCTGCACACCGGTTTGCGTACGCTGTTGTTCGAAGGATTCTCGGTTGGTATCAGCAAAATTTCAGGCACGGTCGATGGCGGCGAGCTCGATGGCAAGTGGCTCGTGACGCTGGCAAAGAGTCAGGGTGACGAGTTTTCACTGATGCCGGTGCTGACCTCGCAGGGAGAACTCACGCTGACGGGTAAAGACATCAAGCCGCAGCAGAAAAAAACACTGATCTCTCTAGGGTTTGCGACATCGATACCAGACGGTGTGCGTGCGTCCTATGAATTTGCCAACGGCGTTCTCAAGGTTAATGGCAAGGTCAGCAATGCCGTGTTGCTCGACAGCGCACTGCAAAATATGGATCAGCAAATCCGCGGCTTCCTGACTGGCCAGGCTATACACAGCACCGGCGGCGGTCCGGCAGAGGAAGAGATCGAGGATCCTGTGCCGGAGCTGGAAACCTGAGGTGATGCTGATCATTTACGACGGTGCCTGTCCGTTCTGCCGCGTCTATGTCCGGCTGCTGCGGCTGCAACAGGAAACTGGGCCTGTCGAATTACTGAGTGCGCGTGATGCCGATCCTCGCATCGCGCAGTATCAGCAACAGGGCTACGATCTGGATCAGGGCATGTTGGTGGTGATGTCGGGTGTGGTGCATGCCGGTGCTGAGGCGATGCAGGTGCTCGCACTGTGCAGCACGCCCGCTGGTTGGTTCAATCACTGCAATCGCCTGATTTTTTCTTCGGCGCGTTTGTCACGCTGGCTGTATCCGGTACTCAGAGCAGGGCGTCGTATTGCACTGCTGATAAGGGGCACGCCCTTGATCGGCAAATCCCGGCACTGAAGTTCCGAACCTCGGATCACCACTGCGCCGAGCAATACACGATGGCGGGAAAGCTGACGATCCACGACCAGAAAAAGCGGTTCAATCCGAAAAAGCGGAACACCAGAAAGTGAAAAACGGCAGCGATAGCGCAGCCAGCCATGGCCCATTCGGGTCCGGCCATCGTCAGCGGGAAGCAGCATTCCCACAGAATGAACGCCCAGGCGCAGCTCATGGCCACCGTAGGTTTGCGAAACAGACTGCGCTCGCCGAGCGGGCCGTACAAACCACCATCCAGAAAAAAACTCAGTGCACGACCATTGCGCCAGTCTGCTGAAAACAGTTTGATCGCACCGGAAATGAAATACGAGGTCATCGCATGAATGGTGATGTACCAGAGTCCGGCTTTCCAGGCGAGTACCGATCCCACCAGCGGCGCTGCCAGCTGCGCAACCAGCAAACCGGTCAGTGCGATGATGGTCATGAAATCACTGCCACCATTGAACGCGCCGCGCCAGCGAATCAGGATCACGACTGTACTGATGAACAGCAGCACCGCACTCGCCGGGCTGCTACCGGCAAACAGACTGGCTGCTGCACCAGCGCGCAGTAGCAAATGCAGATGATGAATGCGATCGCGATACAAAACATCGAAAAGCTTGCGCAGCCATGCGGACGCATGGGCAACGTCGCCGCGCTGCGCCGGCCAGGACCAGACACTGTCTAGCCCCGTCGCAGCGCGCAGACGTAAAAATTCCAGCGTTTGTATCAGCAAACTGATCGCGCACAAGCACTCAAATGTGCGCACGGCGGTGTACAGGCTGATCGTCATGGGCGGTGTGTCACAGGGCGAACCTCATGCCGTCTGCGCCGGCGATGTCACCACTGCCATGCTCTCGTCGGGCAGCGCATACGCCGGCACCAGCCGCAGCTGGAACTGGTATTGGAGCACATCGGTACGCAGCATCGAGCGCGTCAGGCGATCGACCAGCTGGTAAGTCACCAGATCGCGCACATCCGCATCGTCGGCCATGGCTTGAATATCCGCGCTCAGATGATCAACGAGATTTTGGTGGGCCAGCGCCAGATTGTTGTGCGGGTTGTGAAACAGCTCGCCCAGATGAAAGTCGGCCCGCGGCATCCACATCGCCCACGGCCGCCACTGGCCTGCGTCATCCAGAACGCGAATGAACAGCCGT